>NZ_JADHVT010000109.1 GCF_016783915.1 Acidovorax sp. | reverse complement strand
ATAAGCTATCAATTTAGTAGTTATTGGCCTGCGCCCATGTGTTGACCGCCGGGGTGGATCGGGCCGCGCCCGACACTGGGTCTACAAATTGTCGACACAGTGTCGGGCGTCACTTCAAGCCTGCTTTGTGCAGCCGGTAGCTGAACTGCCGCAACGTCAGCCCCAGGCTCTGCGCCGCGCGCGACTGGTTGCCGTGGTGCTCGGCCAGTGCTGCCTGCAGCACCAACACGCTGTGCGACTGGGCGGAGGCGTAGTCGCGCACCAGCGGCGCCGTGGCGGCGGCTGGGTGCGCGGCTGCCCCGATGGCGGTTGGGGGCTGTAGTGGGTGTGGGGGCTGTGGCGGCTGTGCTGTTGGAGGCGAAGGCAAAGGAGCGGAGGCCACAGGCAGAAACCGTTGCAGCTCAGCCCGCGTTACCAGCGTGTCGTTGGCCAGCAGCACCAGGCGCTCAATCACATTGCCCAGCTCGCGGATATTGCCGGGCCAGGGGTGTTCTTCGAGCCGAGCCAGCGCATCGGGCGACAGGTTCACGTTGCGCTGGTGCGCCTGGTTGGCGCGGCTCACAAAGTGCAGCGCCAGCGGGCGGATGTCCTCGCGCCGCTCGGCCAGCGAGGGCAGGCGGATGGGGATCACGTTCAGGCGGTAGTACAGGTCTTGCCGGAAGTGGCCAAGCTCTACCTCATGCGCGAGCTCGCGGTTGGTGGCCGCTACCAGGCGCACGTTCACCTTCACCTCGCGCTGCCCTCCCAGACGCACCAGCGTGCCCTCTTGCAGCGTGCGCAGCAGCTTCGATTGCATGGCCAGCGGTAGCTCGCCAATCTCGTCAAGGAATATGGTGCCGCTGTCGGCCTGCTCAAACCAACCCGCGCGGGCCGTGCTGGCGCCCGTAAACGCCCCTTTTTCGTAGCCAAACAGTTCGGATTCAAACAGCGCATCCGGTATGGCCGAGCAGTTGACCTTGATGAAGGGCCGGTCGCGCCGCCCGCTGGCCAGGTGCACCGCGCGCGCAAACAGCTCCTTGCCCGTGCCCGACTGGCCCAGCAGCAGCACGGTGGCCTGGGTTTGCGACACGCGCTCCAGCTCGCTCAAGGCCTGCAGCAGCGGTGGCGAGCTGCCAATGAGCCCGTAGCGCGCGCTTTTGGTGTTGAGGGCGTTGGCCAGCACGGTGTTGCGCGCCTGCAGCTGGCGCGTTTGTTCGGCCACCAGGGCTTCGAGCTGCAACAGCTGGCCCACCAGCGTAGCCAGCACACGCAGCACGGCCAGGTCGTCGTTCAGATGGCGCTGGCGGCTGCGGATGCGGTGGCAGGCCAGCACGCCGATGGGCGCGTTGTTGACCTCGATGGGCAGGGCGATGAAGGCCACCGTCTCGGGCGGCAGCTGGCTGCGCTCCACCGCGCGTGCCAGAAACAGCGGTTCGGCATCAATGTCCTGCACGATGGCAGGCTGCCCCGTGGCCAGCACGCGGCCCGTGATGCCCTCGCCCCAGGCGTACTGCCCGCGCTGCACCTCGGCCTGGGTGAGGCCGTACGCATGCTGGATGGAGGCGGTGCGGGGCGCGCCGGCTGTGGAGGAGGGAGCGTCGTCCACCAGCACGATGCGCCCCCGGTTCAGGCCCAGCAGCTCGCTCATCAGGTGCAGCATCTCGCGCAGCACCAGGCCGGGCGCCAGGCTGCGGCCAATGAGGCGCATTACCTCGCGCATCAGCAGCAGCTCCTGGGCGTGCCAGTCGGTGGGGGCGCGGGCGGGGGGCGGAGGGGGCATGGCTCGTGCGTTGCAAGTTCTGCGCCCGGTTGGATTAAAGTTCACCGCAGTCCCTCTTTTAGACCTTTGCCGAAAGCACCCCCACCATGACAACCCTCGGAACCCCCCTGTCCCCCCATGCCACCAAAGTCATGCTGCTGGGCTCGGGCGAGCTGGGCAAGGAAGTGCTGATCGCGCTGCAGCGCCTGGGCGTCGAAACCATCGCTGTGGACCGCTATGAGAACGCGCCCGGCCAGCAAGTGGCCCACCACGCGCGCACCATCACCATGAGCGACCCAGTCCAGCTCAAGGCGCTGATCGAAGCCGAACGGCCCCACCTGGTGGTGCCAGAGATCGAAGCCATCGCCACCCCCATGCTCGAAGAGCTGGAAGCCGCAGGCATCGTGCGCGTGATCCCCACCGCCCGCGCCGCGCGCCTGACCATGGACCGCGAAGGCATCCGCGTGCTGGCGGCCGAAACCCTGGGTCTGCCCACCAGCCCGTACAAGTTCTGCAACTCGCTCGAAGAGTTGCAGGCCGCGATTGACGGCGAGAACGGGAAAGGGGTGGGCTACCCCTGCATCGTCAAGCCCGTGATGAGCAGCTCCGGCAAGGGCCAGAGCAAAATCGACGGCCCGGCCGACGTGCAAAAAGCCTGGGACTACGCCATGGCCGGCGGCCGCGTGAGCCACGGCCGCGTGATCGTCGAGGGCTTCATCGACTTCGAATACGAGATCACCCAGCTCACCGTGCGCTCCGTGGGCGCAGACGGCCAGATCGCCACCAGCTTCTGTGACCCCATCGGCCATGTGCAGGTGAGCGGCGACTATGTGGAAAGCTGGCAGCCCCACCCCATGCACCCCGCTGCGCTCGAAAAGTCGCGCCAGATCGCCAAGGCCGTGACCGACAACCTGGGCGGCCAGGGCCTGTTTGGCGTAGAACTGTTTGTGAAAGGCGAGAACGTCTGGTTCAGCGAAGTGAGCCCCCGCCCGCATGACACCGGCCTGGTCACGCTGTGCACCCAGCACCAGAGTGAGTTTGAATTGCACGCACGCGCCATCCTGTGCCTGCCGGTAGACACCAGCCTGCGCAACCCCGGCGCCAGCGCGGTGATTTATGGCGGTGTGGAAGCCCAGGGCATCGTGTTCGACGGCGTGGAAGAAGCCCTGCGCGTGCCTGGCACCGACCTGCGCCTGTTCGGCAAGCCCGAGAGTTTTGTAAAGCGCCGCATGGGCGTGGCGCTGGCGCGCGCCGAGAATGTAGACATGGCGCGTGCGAACGCCAAGCTGGCGGCGAGCAAGGTCAGGCCCCGCGTGGCCTGATGGCCTGTGGCCGCAGCAGCGGCGGGCCGGTGCGTCGGCGCTTCTGAAGGAGAACCCCTGTGAGCCTGAGTGCGCGGATCCTGTGGCTGGTGCTGGCAGCCTCCCTGTTGCCTGTGCCAGCCCTTGTGTGGCTGCTGCTGGAGTTCCGGTCGGCCACCACTAGCCAGGCGCGTGACCGGTTGGTGGCCCGGGCAGGCTTGATTGCGAGCGACCTGGACGACAAGATCGCTGGCACCGGGCAACTCCTGTTTGGTCTTGGGCGCGTACCCCTGCTGGCAGCGGGCGACAAGGCAGCCTGCTCTGATTTCCTCGCAGATGTCCTCAAGGAGCATCCCCAATACACCGGCATCCTCACCATTCAGCCCGATGGCTCCCTGTTCTGCGATTCGCTGCGCAGTGGCCGCACATTGGACCTTCGCGACCGCAGTTACTTTCAGCGCGCGCTGACGGCCTCCGGGCCGGTGGTGGAGGCGGCCATAGGCCGCCTGACGGGCAAGGGGGTACTGCAGGTGGCGTATCCGGTGCGCGATGGGGGCGGAGCGTTGCGCTTCATCCTGCTGGCCTCGCTCGACATGCAGGACTACGGGCAAGCCATGGTGCAGGCACAGCGCTATGAGCGCATGCACCTGCAGGTATGGAATGCCGATGGGTCGGTGGTCATGGACTTCCGCCGGCCAGAGGTAGCGTCGCTGACCCTGGGGGGCGTCGAACGCACTTTCATGCTGCAGGCGGCCGACGGGCATGTCGTGATGGAGGGGGGCGATGGCTTGCGTCGCGTCTGGGTGCGCGCCCAGTTGCCGCGCTCACAGGGCTCCGACCTGCGCCTGGCCCTGGCCGTGCCCGAGGACGACTTGCGTGGCCCGGTGGAGCGGCAGTTCCGGCGCGCGCTGCTGGGGTTGCTGGCGCTGGCGGCCATTGTGTTCGTAGCTGCTTTTCTGCTGGTGGAGTTTGCGGTGCGCCGCCATGCCGTGTGCGTCATCCGCGCCATTGGCCGCATGGATGCTGGCAACTACGCCGAACCCATTGGCGCGCCCTATCCCCCGGGAGAGCTGGGGCAGGTGGCCCAGGCACTGGACCGCATGGCGGAGTCGCTGCAGCGCCAGCAGCATTCCATCGCGCAACACACGGAGACGCTGGAGCGCCAGGCGCGGCGGGACCCCCTGACCGACCTGGCCAACCGCTACAGCCTCACGGAGCGGCTGGACGCGGCGTTGGATCGGGCGCGGGGGCAGGGCCACTGCGTGGCCGTGCTGGCCATGGACCTGGACCGGTTCAAGGGGGTGAACGACAGCCTGGGCCACGCCCGGGGCGATGCATTGCTCAAGGATGTGGCGGCCCGGTTGCAGGGCTGTGTACGCCCTGGCGATGTGGTGGCCCGGCCGGGAGGGGATGAGTTTGTGGTGGTGCTGCCCGACCTGCCGGATCCGGCCTTGGTGGAGCCCATGGCGCGGCGCATTCTGCGGGCGCTGACCCTGCCTGTGGAGACCGGCACATCCAGCTGGTTGCTGGGCACCAGCCTGGGCATTGCCATCTTCCCGCAGGATGGGGACTCCGGGGATCTCCTGCTGCGCAATGCGGATGTGGCCATGTATGACGCCAAGGACCTGGGTGGGAACCGGCTGGCTTTCTTCAGCCCGCACATGACGCATGTGTTGACGGAGCGCCTGCGGGTGGAGGCGGGCCTGCGCCATGCCATTGAGCACGACGGGCTGCGCCTGCACTATCAGCCCATCATGGATGCGCGGACGGGCCGGGTGTCTTCGGTGGAGGCGCTGGTGCGGTGGGCGGACCCGGAGCGTGGGCTGGTGTCTCCGCTGCAGTTCATCGCCATTGCGGAAGAAACGGGGCTGATCGTGTCCCTGGGCGAATGGGTGCTGAACGAGGCCTGTGCCCAGGTACGCCGGTGGCTGGATGCCGGGTGGGGGGAGATCCCGGTGGCGGTGAACCTTTCGGCCCGCCAGTTTCAGGAGCCCGAGCTGGACCAGGTGGTGGCCCGCGCCTTGCAAAGCACCGGGTGCCCGCCCCAGCTGCTGCAACTGGAGATCACTGAAAGCTCGATCATGGAGCCCGTGGAGGAGGCCCTGCAGACCATGCAGCGCCTCACCGCTCTGGGCGTTCAATTGGTCATTGACGACTTCGGCACCGGTTATTCGTCGCTGAGCCAACTCAAGCGGTTTCCGGTGCGCAAGCTCAAGATCGATCGGTCGTTCGTCAACGATCTGGGGAGCAATGACCGGGGCGAAGTGCTGGTGGACGCCATCGTGGCCCTGGCGCAAAAGTTGGGCTTGCGCACGGTGGCCGAGGGCGTAGAAACCGAGCACCAGGCCCAGTGGCTGACCCGGTTGGGGTGCGACGAACTGCAGGGCTATCTGTTCTCGGAGCCTTGTGCACCGCAAGCCCTCGAAGGCTGGTGGGCGGGGCGGCTGGCAGGCCACCCTGCGGGCCTCACTCCCGAATCTGCCGCCCCGTGAGTTTGAGGAACAAATCCTCCAGATTGGCTGGCCGGTGCAGCGTGCGCAGGTGGCCGTGTGCGGCCAGGGCCTGCAGCAGCGGCTGCGCGTTCTGCGTATAGAAAAACACGGTCTCGCCGCTGATCTCCACGCGCGCGGCCAGGGCACGCAGCGCGGCGTCTTCGGCCATTTGTACGGCCCCCACGCCGAACACCTCCACCACATCGGGCTCCAGGTGCTGGGCGATCAGTTCGCGCGGGCGTCCTTCCGCAATCTTGCGGCCGTGGTCCAGCACCAGCAGGCGCGAGCACAGGCGCTCGGCCTCGTCCATGAAGTGCGTGGTCAGCAAGATCGACTTGCCTTGCTGCAGCAGCAGTTGCAGCCGCTCCCACATCAGGTGGCGCGCCTGCGGGTCCAGGCCCGTGGTGGGCTCGTCCAGCAGCAGCAGGCGCGGGTTGTTGACCAGGGCCCGCGCCAGTGACAGGCGCCGCTTCATGCCGCCCGACAGTTCGCCCGGCTTGGCATGGGCCTTGTGGGTGAGGGCTGCAAACTCCAGCAACTGGGGTACACGCTCGTCCATGACTGGGCCCTTGAGGCCGAAGTAGCGGCCGAAAACGCGCAGGTTTTCGGCGCAGGTGAAGTCCGGGTCCAGCGTGTCGAACTGCGTGACCACACCCAGCTGCGCCTTGATGGCCAGTGCATCGCTTGGCATGTGCAGAGGGGCGGTGCTAGGCTCGGGAGTGAAAAGTACTTCCCCTCCGTCTGGCGACGCCAGGCCCAGGCACATGCGGATGGTGGTGGTCTTGCCCGCACCGTTGGGGCCAATGACGCCCAGGCATTCGCCGGGGGCAATGGCAAAGGACACATCGTCCACCACTGTGGTCTCGCCGTAGCGCTTGCGCAAGTGCAGAACTTCAAAGAGTGCAGTCATGGGGGGATTGTGTGCGACGAGAGCCTTGTAGATGTTTGTGCGGTCGTTTTTGCCAGGATCTGCCGCAGGCGCAAGTAGATATTGCACTGGCTGCTATCAAAACAGGACCCCGCAGATCACTCCTCTGCGACCAGCCGCCCACGGCCTCCCGTTTTGGCTGCATAG
The DNA here is from genome assembly GCF_016783915.1 of Acidovorax sp. Classification (GTDB taxonomy): domain Bacteria; phylum Pseudomonadota; class Gammaproteobacteria; order Burkholderiales; family Burkholderiaceae_C; genus Acidovorax. The sequence goes on along the minus strand of NZ_JADHVT010000109.1, from coordinate 10,149 downwards.
AGGGCGCCGTCGGCACGTGCCATCAGTTCCGCCAGACCAGCTTCGCCCGGCTGCAGGACTGCCATCCCGGCGCTGTAGTCCAGCGCAAAGCCCAGCTCTGCCACGCTGGCAGCGTGCAGGCGTTTGCGCAGCCGCCGGTCCAGTGCCAGTCCAGCGGGCGCGCTGTTGTGCAGCAGCAGTACACCAAACTCCTCACCACCCAGGCGCCCGACCAGATCGCCGCTGCGGCAGGTGTCACCCAGCAGCCGGGCAAACAGTCGCAGCGCTCGGTCCCCCGCCTCGTGGCCGTGGGTGTCGTTGATCTGCTTGAAGTGGTCCAGGTCCAGCATCAGTGCCGTCATGGGCAACTGGTGGCGTGCTGCGTGTGCCAGCAAGCTGCTGCCTTGGGTGGTGAAGCCGCGCCGGTTGAGCACACTGGTCAGGCCGTCCGTCATGGCGAGCGTGCGCAGCTTGTGCTCGGTCTCCGACCGCCAAGCCACCAGCAAGGCCACGGTGCCGAGCACCAGGCTCACGTTGGTGGCCACAGCCGCTGCCAGGTTGACAGGGTGGGGTGTGCGAAAGCTGGGGTACTGGTCGGTGAAGGCGCCGAGCATGCCCCGCGCCAGTGTGAAAGCGGCCGACGTCAGCAGGCAGCCGAGCAGCAGGCTGCGCCAGCGCAGGTTGGCCTCGACCACGGGCGCCAGGGTGGCGCGCGCAACGATGCACAGGATGGCGGCCAACAAAAAGTTGGCCCAGCCCACGCGCCAGGCGTAGTGGCCAAAGCCCAGGGTGTAGCCCAGCGGGGCGGCTATCACCAGCACCAGCAGCAGGCGGCGCAAGGGGCGGGGGCCCAGCCATTCTTCCAGCGCCCTGTACAGCATCCACTGTGCAGCCGCGTTGCAGGCAATCGACAGGGTGGAGAGGGCCTGGTCCCACAGGGTGGATGAGGTAATGATGGCCGCCCAGGCCACCGCCTGCAGCAGCATGCTGGCTTGGACGTGGCGGGCGGCGCGACTCACGTCCCGGCCCATGATCAGCGGCAGCGCAGCCGAGATCATGAACAGGTTGGCCGCCATGACCGTCATCAGCGTGAGGAAGTCCAGCGGCATGCGCAGCGGCCCCGGGCCTGTCGTTTACTGAAAAGCGACCTCGGCAAAGCTGCGCAGCTTGCGGCTGTGCAGGCGGTCCACACCACCGTTGCGCAGGATCTCGATGGCGCGCATGCCGATGCGCAGATGCTGGTCCACCCGCTCGCGGTAGAAGTGGTTGGCCATGCCGGGCAGCTTGATTTCGCCGTGCAGGGGCTTGTCGCTCACACACAGCAGGGTGCCATAGGGCACGCGAAAGCGGAAGCCGTTGGCGGCGATGGTGGCGCTTTCCATGTCCAGCGCCACGGCGCGGCTCTGGCTGAAGCGGCGCTGTGGCGTGTTGTCGGGCAGCAGCTCCCAGTTGCGGTTGTCGGTGCTGGCCACGGTGCCGGTGCGCATGATGCGCTTGAGTTCGTCACGGCCCATCTGCGTGACATCGGCCACGGCCTGCTCCAGCGCGACCTGAATTTCTGACAGCGCGGGAATCGGCACCCACAGCGGCAGGTCTTCGTCCAGCACATGGTCTTCGCGCACATAGGCATGGGCCAGCACGTAGTCGCCCAGCTGCTGGCTGTTGCGCAGGCCGGCGCAGTGGCCCAGCATCATCCAGGCGTGCGGGCGCAGCACGGCGATGTGGTCGGTGATGGTCTTGGCGTTGGCCGGGCCCACGCCGATGTTGACCATGGTGATGCCGCTCGCGTCCTTGCGCACCAGGTGGTAGGCGGGCATCTGCGGCAGGCGGGGTGGAGCGGCGCCCAGGTCGTCGCCTGCCTCGGCGCTCAGGCCCGCTCGGCGTGTGACCACGTTGCCGGGTTCGATGAAGGCGATGTATTCGCTGTCGGGCTTGGCCATCTCGGCATGGCCCAGGCGCACGAACTCGTCGATGTAGAACTGGTAATTGGTGAACAGCACAAAGTTCTGGAACCATTCGGGCGCTGTGCCCGTGTAGTGGCGCAGGCGGTGCAGCGAATAGTCCACGCGCGGCGCGGTGAACAGCGACAGCGGCTGGGCCTCGCCCGGTGCTGCCTGCCAGGTGCCGTTGGCAATACCGTCGTCCATGGCGGCCAGGTCGGGCAGGTCGAACACGTCGCGCATCAGCATGCGCCGGTCCTGGGTCAAAGTGCCTTCAATGTGGTCGTGCTCTGCAAACGAGAAATGGATGGGAATCGGGTGGGTGCTGGTGCCCACTTCCAGCTCCACGTTGTGGCTGGCGCGCAGCAGGCGGAACTGCTCGGCGTAGTAGTTGGCAAACAGGTCGGGCCGCGTCAGCGTGGTCTCATAGCGCCCGGGGCCTTCCACAAACCCATAGGCCAGCTTGGTGTCGGCCCGCGCCACGGTGGTGGTGTGCACCCGCACAAACGGGTAGAAAGCGCGCACCGGGCCCTCTGGCGTCTCACCCGCCACAAAACGCTGCATGGCGTCGCGCAGGTGTCCGATTTGTTGCTGATAGATGCGCTGCACCTGTGCCAGTGCATCGGCGGGGTCGGTGTGGCGGGTGGGGGCGATGAAGTCGGGGATAAGGGGCATGCCCCTATTGTCCACAAGCCGGAGTGGTTGGCATGACAACATGCCGCTGCCACTGCGGCGCGAGATGCTCCGCACGAACCGAGCGGACCAAGTGTGCACCGCAGACCGCCCGAGTCCGCTGGTGTACACGGAGCGGTGATGTGTGCAGAGGTTCCCTAGCGTTGCAGCCAGTTGCCGGTGGCCTGGGCATCCATGGGTACCGACACCACAAACCCCTGGATCACATCGCACCCCAGCTCCTTGAGCAATGCGATCTGCCCCTGCGTTTCCACTCCCTCTGCCACGGTCTTGAGCTGCAGGCTGCGGGCCATCTGGATGATGGCGGTGACGATGGCGACGTCATCGGCGTTGCCGGGGGTGTCGGTGACAAATGACCGGTCGATCTTGAGCTTGTCGATGGGGTAGCGCTTCAGATAGGCCAGGGACGAGTACCCGGTGCCAAAGTCATCGATGGAGATGCCGACGCCCAAGGCCTTGACGGCGTGCAGGGTGTTCAAGGTCTGGCCGGTCTGGTGCATGAGCACGGACTCGGTCAGTTCGATCTCCAGATATTGCGGTGCCAGCCCTGTTTCCTGGAGGACGGCAGAAATGTCGGCGGCCACGTCGCGCTGGCGGAATTCAAGGGCCGAGAGGTTGACCGCCACGGGCACCCTGGCCAGGCCCTGGTCCTGCCAGGCCTTGAGTTGTCGGCAAGCCTCGTGCATTACCCAGCGGCCAATGGGGGTGATGAGACCGCGTGACTCCGCAAACGTGATGAACTCATCAGGCCCCACCAGCCCACGCTCGGGGTGGCGCCAGCGCACCAGCGCTTCCAGGCCCTGCAGCGTGCCGTCGGCCAGGCAAATTTGCGGCTGGAAATGCAGCACAAAGTGGTTGCGGGCGATGGCGTCGCGCAGCAGGCGCTCCTGGTGCAGCACATCAAGGGCGCTGGCCTCCATGCTGGTGGCGTAGAACTGGCGGTTGCCGCGCCCGCTGTCCTTGGCGTGCTGCATGGCCGCGTCGGCGCAGCGCAGCAGCATGTCGGCGCTGCCGCCGTGGTCCGGGTACAGGCTGATGCCGATGGACGGGGAGATGGTGAGCGGCAGTTGATCGACCGTGAACACGCCGTGCATGGAGTCCAGCAGCTTGTCGGCCACCATGGCCGCGTCATCGGGCGTCTGCACGTCGGTCAGCACCACCACAAACTCATCACCGCCGATGCGCGCGACCACGTCGGCATCGCGCACGCCCTGGCGCAGTCGCTCGGCGACGTTGCACAGCAGCTGGTCGCCCGCATGGTGGCCGAGCGAGTCGTTCACGGTCTTGAAATGGTCCAGGTTCATGAACAGCACCGCCACACGGCCATGCCGCCTGCGCGCCAGCGACAGCACCTGCGACAGCTGCTCCATCAGGAAGTGCCGGTTGGGCAATTGCGTGAGGGGGTCGTGCAGTGCAATGAAGGCCTCGCGCTCCTGGGCCTGCTTGCGGGCGGTGATGTCGCGCACCACCACGATGCGGTAGTCCGCGTGGTGCAGGGGCATGGTCTTGCCGACGACCTCGACGGGGATGGCATGGCCGTCCTTGTGGCGGATCGTCACCTCGTAGGGGTCCTCACGCCCGCTGCGGGTGTATTCGAGCGCGGTGGCGCGCCATTCAGGGCTGATGAAGTTGAAGATCGACAGGCCCAGCACCTCGTGCAGCGCAAATCCCGTCAGGCGGTACAGCGCCTCATTGCCGTCGGTGATGATGCCATCGCGGTGGAAAACGATGGCCTCGTCCGTGGCCTCGGTGAACTTGCGCATGCGCTCTTCACTTTGGCGTACCGTGCGTTCGGCGCGCCAGCGTTCGGTGATGTCTGTGATCAGGACAAAGGAGCCCATTTGCCGTTGATCGCCGCCAAAGTGCGGGATCAAATTGACTTCGATCATGCGCGCCTCGCCATTGGGCAAAGTCTGCTCGCGTGTGTACTTCACATGTTCGCCGAGCAGAGACTGCTGCACGTGGGGTTCGATGGCCTGCCATGCCTTGTCGCCAATGGCTTGCTGGACCGTCAGGCCCAGGATGGATTCGGTGGTGTGGCCGTTGTAGGCCGCGTAGCCCTGGTTGGCAAACCGGCAACGCAGATCAGGGACGTCGTAGTAGGCCATCAAGGCCGGTACCGAGTCGGCGATCAGGCGCAGCAAGGCGTCGCTGGAGCCGCTGGGGCCAGGGGCGGGGGCTGCGTTGTGGGGGTCTTGCATGGGCAGGCGCGGATGGGGTTCGTTATAGCCGATCCACCGAGCGCCATGGCTTGGGGCAACTCCGCATGTCCGCTATGCAGAAGCGGTACGGGGCCAGTCTTTCTGTCACCATGGAGCGTTGCCAGGAGAGCCATCCACAGGAAAGGTGCGAGAGTTTCATGCACGAGTTCGGAAGTTTTTTCACCGCGCTGGCCGTGCTGGCGAGCGCGGCGGGGTGCGGTTTGCTGATGGGCATCGAGCGCGAGCGCCGCAAGGGTGAAGGGCCTGACCGGGCGCTGGCCGGGGTGCGGTCGTTCGCCCTGGCCTCGTTGGGGGGGGCTGCGGCAGCGCTGACGGGCCTGTCCGCCCTGGTGGCGGTGGGGGCTGCCCTGGTGGCGGCGCTGACTGTGGTGGCTTATGCACGTGACCGATCCGGCGACCCCGGCGTGACCACCGAGATCGCGCTGTTGCTGGCCTATGTGATCGGAGTGACCTGCGCACGCGACCAGTTGCTGGCTGCCGCCCTGGCAGTGGTGGTGACGGGATTGCTGGCGATGCGGGGCGCGCTGCACCAGTTCTCCAACCAGTGGCTACAGCCCGGCGAGGTGCGCAGCGGGCTCATTCTGGCCGCGCTGGCCTTGCTGGTGTACCCACTCGTCCCCAACACCCCCCTGTGGCAGGGGGTGCTGAACCCGCAGGTGGTGGTGCGTCTGGTCATCGTGCTGCTGGTGATCCAGTCGCTGGCGCATCTGGCCAAACGGCTGATGCAGGCGCGCCATGCGGTGGCGCTGTCGGCGCTGGCCTCGGGCTTTGTGTCGAGCACCGCCACCATTGGCAGCTTGGGCATGGAGGTGCGTGCGGGCCGGGCCACGGCGCGCACGAACGCAGGCGCTGCGGTGCTTTCGTGTGTGGCCACCATGGCGCAGATTGTGGTGGTGGCCGTCACGGTGCAGCCACAGTGGCTTGCGCGTTTGTGGCTGCCCGCACTGGCGGGCGGGTGCGTGGCGGTTGCCTTGGGGTGGTGGTGCGGTCGGGGTGCGGCGCGCTACCTTGCAACGGCTGCATCGCCTACGAATGCCGAAGCGCAGGGGGCTGCTGTCATCCCTCCCGACACCCCCATGTTCAAGTTGCGCGATGCCCTCTTGATTGCCGCCCTGCTCACCGGCATACAGGCCAGTGTGCAGGGGCTGACAGCGTGGCAGGGCGACGCGGGCATGCTCGCAGGCGCGCTGCTGGCGGCCCTGGCAGACGTGCACGCCGCCACAGCGGCAGTGCTGGTACGCGGCGGGCCAGACAGTGCGGCTGCACCCGCCATTGCGCAGGCCCTGATGGCCGCTCTGCTGGTGCATGCGGGTAGCAAATGTGTGGTGGCCCTGGCCAGTGGGGGCTGGCGCTACGCCCTGGCCGTGGCGCCGGGCGTGCTGGCACACACCCTGGCCTTTGTGGGGGTGTTGGCCCTGCAGGCGTAGCGTTCTGTAGGGGGTGGGCGGGATAATCGCCCCATGACCTCCAAAGAAAACCTAGCCCGCACTGATTTCAGCGCGCTGGCCCTGAGCCCCGCCACGCTGGCCAACCTGCAGCAGTTGGGCTACACCACCATGACCCCCATTCAGGCGGCCAGCTTGCCGCCCGCCTTGCTGGGCAAGGACCTGATCGCCCAAGCCAGCACCGGCAGCGGCAAAACCGCCGCGTTTGCGCTGGCGCTACTGGCCAACCTCAACCCCCGCCGTTTTGCGGTCCAGGCCCTGGTCCTGTGTCCCACGCGCGAGCTGGCCGACCAGGTGACCACCGAGATCCGCCGCCTGGCTCGCGCCGAAGAGAACATCAAGGTCGTGACCCTGTGCGGCGGCGTGCCACTGCGCGGCCAGATGCTGAGCCTGGAGCACGGCGCCCACATCGTGGTGGGCACGCCCGGCCGCGTGATGGACCACCTGGAGCGCCAGCACCTCACGCTGGAGGCGCTGAACACCCTGGTGCTCGACGAGGCCGACCGCATGCTCGACATGGGCTTCTTCGACGACATCGTGGTGGTGGCCAAGCAGTGCCCCAAGGAGCGCCAGACCCTGCTGTTCTCGGCCACTTACCCCGAGGGCATTGCCAAGCTCAGCGCACAGTTCATGAAGTCGCCCGAGCAGATCACCGTGCAGGCGCAGCATGCCGAAGGCAAGATCGAGCAGCGCTGGTACGAGGTGAAAAACAGCGAGCGCCTGCACACGGTGTCTCAGCTGCTCAACCACTTCCGGCCGGAGTCGTCCATCGCGTTCTGCAACACCAAGCTGCAGTGCCGCGACCTGGTGGGTGTGCTGCAGGCGCAGGGCTTTAGCGCGCTGGCGCTGTTTGGCGAGCTGGAACAGCGCGAGCGTGACCAGGTGCTGGTGCAGTTTGCCAACCGCAGTTGCTCGGTGCTGGTGGCCACCGACGTGGCCGCGCGCGGGCTGGACATTGCCAACCTGGCCGCCGTGATCAACGTGGATGTGACGCCCGACCCCGAGGTGCACATCCACCGCATCGGCCGCACGGGCCGGGGCGATGCCGAAGGGCTGGCGCTCAACCTGGCCAGCATGGACGAGATGGGCAGCGTGGGCAAGATCGAGCAGCTGCAGGGCCGCGAGTCACGCTGGTTCCCGGTGGCCGACCTCACGCCCACCGGCAGCGGCCCACTGGTGCCGCCCATGGTCACCATCCAGATCATCGGCGGCCGCAAGGAGAAGATCCGTGCGGGCGACGTGCTGGGCGCGCTGACCGGCGAGATGGGCTACACCCGTGAGCAGATCGGCAAGATCAACGTGAACGACTTCTCCACCTATGTGGCGGTGGACCGCACCATCGGCGCCCAAGCTGCCCAGCGCCTGAACCAGGGGCGTGTGAAGGGCAAGACCGTGAAGGCCCGCTTGGTGACCGGAACCCAGGACTTTGAATAAAAAGCGCCGGATGCGCTAGTGAATCATGCACTGATGGCTATCAATTTGATAGTAAGTGCATGCCCTGCACCCGGCTGCGTCAGCGCCGGGCTGCGGCGGTCTCCAGCATCCGCACCATCTCGCCGAAGCCCCGCTGGCGCGCCAGCTGCAAGGGCGTGTTGCCCTGCCGGTCGGTCAGTGCCTGGCTGGCCCCCGCCTGTAGCAAGGCCTGTAGCGTGGCCTGGTGGCGCGGGCCGCCGTTGCCCAGCACGATGGACTCGATGAGCGCCGTCCAGTGCAGGTTGTTCACGTGGTCCAGCGGCGCCCCGGCGGCGATCAGCTGGCGCACCACACCGTCGTGCCCCAGGTGGGCAGCGGCAATGAGGGCCGTGCCGTCGTAACGGCTGGTCACCTGCCTGGCGCTGGCGCCCAGCTGCAGCAGCAGGCGCAGCGTGGCTTCGTCGTCGGCCACGGCGGCGATGGTCACGGCGTCGTAGCGGTCGTTTTCCAGCGCGTTCAGATCGGCACCGACTTTGGCGAGGGTGCGGATGGCATCGGCCTGACGGGCGTAGGTAGCCACATGCAGTGGCGTGCGGCCATACGCGTCGCGGGCGTTTGCATCGGCGCGTGCGGCGATCAGCTTGGACAGGGCGGGCACATCACCCCGTGCTGCGGCGGCGTGCAGGCCCTGGTAAGCAGCCGTTTCGGCGGCAGTGGGAGGCACCTGGGCCTGGGCCGTGGTGGCGCAGGCCAGTGCTGCGGCCAGTGCGAAAACAAGGTTCCAGTGCTTCAAGGGTGCCTCCGATGGCGTGCGTTGCGGGTGAGGGCGGGTGATTACTTCAGCAGGTCCTGCACTTTGGCGATGCCCGCCAAGGCACATTGCTCGTCCAGGTGGCCGCCGGGTGCGCCGCCCACGCCCACAGCGCCGATCACTTCGTTGCCCACCTTCACGGGCACGCCACCACCCAGCAGCAGGTAGCCGGGAATGTTCACGAGGTTGGCTGCAGCGGGGTTCTTCTGCGCGCCTTCCATCATGGCCAGTGTGGTGTTCTTGGCCGATGCCGAGGTGTAGGCCTTCAGGCGGCTGGCTTCCAGCGTGTGGGGGCCTGCGTTGTCGGCGCGGTGCACGGCGCGCACAGTGCCTGCGCGGTCCACCACGGTGGCGGTCACGGCGTAGCCGTTGGTGGTGCAGGTGGCCACAGTCTGTGCGGCAATCTGCGTGGCCAGGTCCAGCGACATGTTCTTTTCGGTGCGCACGCCTTCGGCGCTGGCGGCCGTGGCGATCAGGGACAGGGTGAGGGCGGCGACGGTGGCGAGGCGGTTTTGCATGGTGTTCTCCGGTGTTTCTGGATCGGTGCCACCCTTTGTGGCGCCGTGGGAGAACTGTAGAAATTGCCGCCGTTTTCAGCCATTCGGGCGGCTACGCGCGGCCCTCCGTAGAACTACGGAAAGACCACAGAGGGCAGGCCAGTTCACTCGGCTGCATCCACCAGCGCCGCATAGCGCCGGATCAGCTGCGCCAGTGATTCGGCTCCCAGCTTGGCAAACAGGTTGGCGCGGTGCGTCTCCACCGTGCGGGGGGAGAGTTCGAGCGCCCTGCCGATTTCCTTGTTGGTCAGGCCTTCGACGATCAGTCCCAGCACCTCGCGTTCCCGGGCGGACAGCTGCACAAAACGCTCGCGCGCCTGCTGGTCGGCCTGGTGGCGTTCGCGCGAACGCACATGCTGGCGCACGGCGTTCTGCAGCGCCTCGATCAGCACTTCGTCATCCACGGGCTTTTCGAGAAACTCTGCGGCCCCTGCCTTGAAGGCGCGGCGGCACATCTCCACCGTGCCGTGCCCGGTGAGCAGGATCATGGGCTGGTCCACGCCCTGCGCCAGCAGCTGCTCCAGCACCGTGAGGCCGCTGATGCCGGGCATGCGCACGTCGAGCACGATGGCGCCAATGCTGGCGCGGTCGAACCCCGCCATGAAGGACTGTGGGTCGGCCCAGGTCTGCACGCGCAGGCCCACGGTGCTGATGAGCAGGGACAGGCTGTCGCGCACGGCGGCGTCGTCGTCCACCAGGTGGATCAGGGGCGAGAGGGATGGGGCGCTATCGGTCATGGGCGGTTGGGGCGGCGCACAGGGTCAGCACAAACTCGGCACCCCGGTGGGCGGCAGGCGGGGATGTGGCTTCGGGCGCCAGGGTCAGCTGCGCACCCATGGCCTGCGCCAGGCTCTCGCAAAGCGTGAGGCCCAGGCCCAGCCCACCGGTGCGGGTGGTGTAGAAGGGCTCGAACAGGTGCTGGCGTGCCTCGGGCGGTATGCCCGGACCGTGGTCGCGTACCGACAGGGCCACGTGTCCGGCACCGGCGCGCGCCATCGTAAGGTACAGCTGGCGTTCAGGGGGGGGCACTTGCTCCAGTGCCTGCAGGGCGTTCATCAGCAGGTTGTGGATGATCTGCTGCAGGGCCAC
>NZ_JADHVT010000108.1 GCF_016783915.1 Acidovorax sp. | reverse complement strand
ACAAATCCCCCATGGTGGTGGGCAATGTGAACACGCTCACGCCCGCGCTGGCCCAGCGCTGGGGCATCGACCTGGCCCAGGCCGCGCAGCACGCCGAGGTGGCGCGCGCGCTGCCCGACATGAGCGGCATCTGGCCGGCGGTGTTTGCCCGCCCGCAAGAGCCCGCGCCGGATGTAGACCAGGACCTGTACGGCGGTTTTGTGGGCAACAACGACCGGCGCCTGCTGGACGACCTGCGCACCCTGAGCGGCGACAAGCTGGCCAAGGCGCGTGCAAACTTTGACGACCCGCGCCTGGCCGAGCTGCTGTGGCGCTACCGAGCGCGCAACTTTCCGCAGACGCTGTCGGCCGAGGAGCAGGAACGCTGGGAGGCCTACCGCGCCGCCTGCCTGTTCGACGGGCAGGGCGGGGCGCGCACGGTGGAGCAGCTGTTCACCGAAATCGATGAACTCTCGGAGACCGCCGACGATGAGCGGACCCAGGACATTCTGGGCGCCTTGTACGATTACGCTGAACACATCGCACCGGAACGATGACTCCCCCCTGAGGCGCTGCGCGCCTTCCCCCGAAGGAGGACGCACCCGGTGGCCTGGCAGAGCCAGTTCCACGGGTGCGCTGGCGACAAGGGCGCGCCGGTATTTATCGTCTTGCCTTTCGCGTAGACCAGTTGAAACAGAGCAGCCGCAGATTTTTATGACGACACCGCAGAACCACAGTTTCACCACCCAGATCGTGCACGCCGACCGCCTGGGTGGCGCCGAGCAGGGGGCCATCCACAAGCCCATTCACACCTCGGTGCAGTACGGCTACGAGAAGGTCGAGGACCTGATCGCTGTCTTCCAGGGCACGGCCAAGGGCGGCTTCAACTACGCGCGCCAGGGCACGCCCACCACGGCGGCGCTGGAGGCCAAGATCACGCAGATGGAGCGCGGGCACGGCTCCATCGTGTTCTCCACCGGCATGGCGGGCATCTGCGCGGTGTTCCTCACGCTGCTCAAGGCGGGCGACCACCTGGTGGCCAGCCAGTTTGTGTTTGGCAACACCAATAGCGTGTTCGGCACGCTGGCCGACCTGGGCATCGAAGTGACCACCGTGGACGTGACCGACGCGGCCAACGTGGCCGCCGCGCTGCGCCCCAACACCCGCATGGTGTTTGTCGAAACCATTGCCAACCCCGGCACGCAGATCCCCGACCTGGAAGGCATTGGCGCACTGTGCCAGCAGCGTGGCGTGCTATACGTGGTGGACAACACCGTGGCGTCGCCCTACCTGTTCCGCGCGGCCACGGTGGGTGCGGGTCTGGTGGTCAACTCGCTCACCAAGAGCATTGGCGGGCAGGGCGATGCGCTGGGAGGCGCCATCACCGACACGGGCCTGTACGACTGGTCGGGCTACCCCAACATCTTTGCGGCCTACCGCAAGGGGGACGCGAAGGGATGGGGCCTGCAGCAGATCCGAAAGAAGGGCCTGCGCGACATGGGCGGCACGCTGTCGTCCCACGCCGCCCACCAGCTGGCCCTGGGCGCGGAGACTTTGTCGCTGCGCATGGACCGCACCAGTGCCACCGCCCTGGCGTTGGCACAGTGGCTGGAGGCGCATCCGGCCGTCTCGCGCGTGCTGTACCCCATGCTGCCCTCGCACCCGCAGCACGCCTTTGCGCGCAAGCACCTCAAGGCAGGTTCGTGGCTGCTGTCGTTCGAGCTGCGCGACTCGGACCAATGCCTGGCTGTGTGCAATCGTCTGCAGTTGCCCATCAAGGCTACGGGGCTGGCCGACACGCGCACGCTGATCATTCCGGTGGCGCACACCATCTTCTGGGAGGCAGGCCCTGCGGTGCGCGCCACCATGGGCATTGCCGACAGCATGATCCGCCTGTCGGTGGGTCTGGAAGAGGCGGAAGACCTGTTGGCCGACTTTGAGCAGGCGCTGGCCGGAGCCTGACCCCACCTGAACTGCCCACCCTGACCGGGAGCCCCGCCATGGCCACTGCCACCTCTGCACCGCCCGCCAACATCGGCAAGTACCGCATCGAGCGTGAACTGGGGCGGGGCGCCAGTGGTATCGTGTACCTGGGGCTCGACGGCTTCCGGGGCCGCAAGGTGGCCATCAAGCAGACCCACGCGCACCTGCTCAAGGTGCCCGAGCAGGCCGAGCGCTACCGCAAGCTGCTGCGCAACGAGGCAGCGCTGTCGGGCCGCCTGCGCCACCCCAACATCGTGCGCCTGCTGGATGCGGACGAAGAAGCGCTGCCGCCCTATCTGGTGCTCGAATACGTGGACGGGCAGCCGCTGTCCGACTTTGCAACGCCCGACACCTTGCTGCCCGTGCCCCAGGTGCTGGACATTGCCTTCAAGTGCTGCAACGCGCTCGAATACGCCTACCGCGAGGGCCTGGTGCACCGCGACATCAAACCCGCCAACCTGATGCTGGCCCGTGGCGGCGATGTGAAGCTGACCGACTTTGGCGCCGCCCTGTCGCTGCGCAGCGATGCCACGCAGCTGTCTGGCCTGGTGGGGTCGCCGTCGTACATGTCGCCCGAGCAGGTGCGCGAGCAGGACCTCACCCACCACAGCGACATGTTTTCGCTGGCCGTGGTGGTGTACGAGCTGCTCACCGGCCGCCGCCCGTTTGATGGCGACACCGACTTCGCCACGCTCTACAAGATCAGCAACGAGACGCCTACGCGGCCCAGCCTGTTGCGCGCGTCGCTGCCAGCGCATGTGGACGAGGTGCTGCTGCGTGCGCTGGCCAAGCAGCCCGCCGACCGCTTTGCCACCTGGGCCGACTTTGCCCAGGCGCTGCTGGCGGCGCACCGGGGCCTGCCCCGCCAGAAGTCGCAAGACACCGAGGCCGAGCGCTTTGCACGCCTGCGTGCGCTGCCGTTTTTTGCCGACTTTCACGACGTCGCGCTGTGGGAGCTGATGCGCTTGGGGCATTGGCGCCGGCTGGAACAGGGCACGGTGCTGATGCGCGAGAACACGCCGGGCGACTCGTTCTGCATCCTCATCGAAGGCCAGGTGGCCGTCAGCCGCCAGGGCTGGAACCTCAGCACGCTCGGGCCGGGCGTGACTCTGGGCGAGATGACCTACCTGCGCCCCGACAACCGCATCCGCACCGCCACCGCTGTGGCCGAGACCGAGGTGCTGGTACTCAAGGTGCGCAACCCCGCGCTGCGCGAGGCGTCGGAAGACCTGCAGTCACGTTTTGACAAGGCCTTCATCAAGCTGCTGGTGGGGCGGCTGATTGCCACCAACGAGCAGCTGGCCGAATGGGAGCTGGTGGCAGCGCCAGGGCCCGCTGGCGGTTGATATCCCGGTTGCTACTTAATTGATAGCTGTTAGGGCATATTGCACTAGCGCTACCAGCCAAAATTACCCAAAAAACCGGTAGCACACCACGATGGCGGCTACCACGCCTGCCAGTTCGGCCAGCAAGGCGCAGCCCACAGCATGGCGCGCGCGCTGTATGCCCACTGCGCCAAAGTACACGGCCAGCACGTAGAACGTGGTCTCGGTGCTGCCCTGGATGGTGGCGGCGGCCAGGGCGGCAAAGCTGTCCACGCCCTGGGTCTGCATGGTCTCGATCAGCATGGCGCGCGCCGCGCTGCCTGAAAACGGCTTGACCAGGGCGGTGGGCAGTGCGTCCACAAACCGGGCGTCGGCGCCCAGTGTGGTCACGCACCAACGGATGCCGTCCAGCACATAGCCCAGCGCGCCCGAGGCGCGGAACACGCCCACGGCGCACAGCATGGCCACCAGGTAGGGCAGCAGGCCCTTGGCCACGTCAAAGCCTTCGCGTGCTCCGTCGATGAAGGCCTCGTACACCGGTACCTTGCGCCACGCGCCCAGAGCCACAAACAGCACGATCAACGCGAACAGCGTGAGGTTGCCCAGCAGCGAGGACAGGGATGCCAGTGCGGCGGCACTCAGCGTGGTCAGCAGTGCCATGAAGCCCGCCAGCACCAGCGCCACGGGCAGCAGGTAGGCCAGCACCACGGGGCTCCACAGCGGCAGGCGCTGCACCACTGCCACACTGAGCAGGCCCACCAGGGTAGACGCCGATGTGGCCAGCAGAATGGGCAAAAAGACCAGCGTGGGATCGGGCGCGCCTTGCTGCATGCGGTACATGAAAATCGTGACCGGCAGCAACGTGAGCGACGAGGCGTTGAGCACCAAGAACAGGATCTGCGCGTTGGTGGCGGTATCGGGCTCAGGGTTCAGCTCTTGCAGGGCCTTCATGGCCTTCAGGCCCATGGGTGTCGCTGCGTTGTCCAGCCCCAGGGCGTTGGCGGCAAAGTTCAGTGTCATCAGGCCCAGAGCAGGGTGGCCCCGGGGAACACCCGGCATCAGGCGCTGGAACAGCGGGGCCAGCCAGCGGGCCAGGGCATCGACCAATCCGGCCCTTTCGGCAATCCGCAAAAAGCCCAGCCACAGCGTGAGCGTGCCAAACAGCAGCACCATCACCTCGACCGACAGCTTTGCCATGGCGAATAGCGCCTCGACCATGGCCGCAAAAATCTGGGCGTTGCCACCCACCAGCCATTGGGCCAGGGCTGCCACCGCCGCCGTGAGGAAAAAGCCCAGCCACAGGGTGTTGAGCATCAGTGCACCGGGGAGAAGGCGAAGGAAGGGGCTTTGCGCATGTCGCCGAGGTTAACTGCACCGCTGCGTTCGGGTGGTTGAGAGCGTGGCGGGAGGGCAACGAAACTGTCAATGGTGGTCAGTGGTACTCTATAGGGTTCGGTTTGGAGTTGCACAACCGCCTTTTGGTTGGCTATTCGAGGGCATTTTTGCCCTTCTGCACGGCCGCAGCAACTCCCACACTACACACGGCGCCCCGGCGCGCCGCATTCACACCAAGGAAAAGAGATCCATCATGGGCGCGCAGTGGAAAGCAAAAGGCAAGGCACAGGTGGCCGACGCCAAGGGCAAGCTGTTTGGCAAGCTGGTCAAGGAAATCACCGTGGCCGCACGCGGCGGCGCCGACCCGGCCAGCAATGCACGCCTGCGCCTGGTGGTGGAGCAGGCCCGCAAGGCCTCCATGCCCAAGGATACGCTGGAGCGTGCCATCAAGAAGGGCTCCGGCACCGGCGCCGACGCGGTGAACTACGAACGCGTGATCTATGAAGGCTTTGCCCCCCACCAAGTGGCTGTGATGGTCGAATGCCTGACCGATAACGTGAACCGCACCGCGCCCGAAATGCGTGTGCTGTTCCGCAAGGGTCAGCTGGGTACCTCGGGCTCGGTGGCCTGGGACTTCAACCATGTCGGCATGATCGAAGCCGAACCCGCTACCCCCGATGCCGACCCTGAGCTGGCCGCCATCGAAGCCGGTGCGCAGGACTTTGAGGCGGGCGACGAAGAGGGCACCACCACCTTCTGGACCGACCCCACCGACCTCGACCTGGTCAGCCGTGCGCTGCCCGCCCACGGCTTCACGGTGCTGTCCGCCAAGCTGGGGTACAAGCCCAAGAACCCGGTGAACCCTGCCAACCTCACGGCCGAGCAACTGGAGGAGGTCGAGAACTTCCTGGCGGCCATCGATTCGAACGACGACGTGCAAAACGTGTTTGTGAGCCTGGGTGGCTGATGCGGGCGCGCTGGCGCCGCTGACCGTGCCACAGGCTTTGACTGACGAACCGACTGTTTCATGACTGCTGACCACTACGCAGCCCTCGGGCTGGCGGCCAATGCGTCGCTGGCGGACATCAAAAAGGCCTTTCGCCAGAAGGCCTCGTTCTACCACCCCGACCGCAACACGGCGCCCGACGCCGCACAGCGCTTTGCGGAGGTGCAAAAAGCCTACGAGGTGCTGTCTGACGACGACGCCCGCCAGGCTTATGACGACAACCGCCGCCGCAACCTGCTGGACGACCCGCTGCAGACCGCCCAGGAGATCTGGCAGGCCTACAGTGCGCGCATTCTTTCTCATCCTTCTGCCCTGTGAAACTTTCTCCTTATTTTTATGACCTGCGCTCGGCCTACCAGGCCGAGCTGGACGACCTGGTGTCCGACTCCGAGGGCAACGACGTTCTGCGCAAGCGCCTGGCCGAAAAGCGCAACGAGATGGCGTTTTTGGTGCAGATGATGGAACTGGCCCCCGAAATGGTGGCCGTGGTCTTTCACCGGGGCTTTCGCTTTACCAAACCGGCTGCCCTGGAGCATCTGCTGGGCTTGCCGGTGAACGAGCTGCCCGACTGGCACAGCCTGACCCATGCCGTAGCGTTGGAGCCCTGGGCAATGAGTCTGGCCCAGACCGTGTTGCGCGAGCCCCAGGGCGCACGCTTTCTGACGGTAGCCGCCGGCCTGGAATACCTGCAACAGCACGCGCGCTTGGCTCCGGCCGCAGCGTCGCATGGCGACGGTGATGCAGAGGGCGATGACGAAGACGCCGCCGAGCACGATGACGATTTTGATGCGCTGAGCGCAGACGACGCCATCGAGCCCCACAACAGCCGCACGCGAGAGGAGGCCAGCTCCAACTGGCTGGCGGACGTGGGCTTTGACCGGAAGGACTAGCCCCCTGAGTCGGCTCGTGCCTTCCCTTTCGAGGGAGATGCAGTCAGTGCGGCGGGGAGGCCCTTGCGCGGCGGCCGCTTGCCGTTGCCGCGCCAGTTTCATCGGCTTGCGCAGCGTGCACGGCGCCATGGACAAATGAAAAGGAATTTCGTATGAGCAACACCCACCTGGCCCTCATCACCAAAACCACCAGCCTCATCGCGGCAGGCGACATCGTGGGCGCTGAATCGGCCCTGGCCGAGCTGGCGGATGCAGAGGGCGACAACGCGCTGATGGTGGTGCTGGACCAGCTGGCGCCCAAGGACATCCTGGCCGTGATGCGCGAGTACGACGACTCCAAGGCCTCGGTGGTCAACATGCTGGTCACGCCCGAGCAGTTCGCACGCGCCATGGTGCTGGAAAAGCAGTACAAGGACCTCACCCACACACACCTTCGCAACATGGTCAACGCGGTGGTGTTCCGTGACGATGCCGACCCGGTGGAGTTCCTCACCGCCATTGGCGATCTGGATGGGGGCGCCGAGGCACTGGCCAACTACTTTGCCGAAAAGTGGAGCCGCGTCGAGGCGTTTGCCCGCACCGGCACCTTCGATGCGACCGAAGACTACGGCCCCACGCTGAGCGATGACGAACTGCTGGCCTCGGGCTATGTGCAGCCGCGCATCGACCTCGATGAGGTGGCCGACCGTGACTGGATGCAGATGGCCTGGCTGCTGCGCTATGAATGCCGCGACCTGTTCATCGAGATGCTGCTGGTGCTGCGCGCCAAGGCCCGCGCGTTTGACCTGGGACTGGAAGAGGGCGACGAGACGTCCGAAGAAGACGATGGCAAGTTCGAGACCAGCGAAACCGACCGCGGCAAGGCCACGCCTGCCGCACGTGCTTCCGACGAAGAGTCTGCAATTTAGTGAACAACCCCCTGAGGCGCTTCGCGCCTTCCCCCTTCTCTCGAATGGCTGTGCCATTCGGGAACGGGCACACCGCCAGCGCGGCGGGGCGGCCCTTGCGCGGCGGTCCTGGAATGGGCCGCGCCAGTTTCATAGCCCATGAGCAGCGCGAAGCGCGATAGATTCAGACATGACCGTGCCTCCCACGCCTTCCTCAATTTCTGCACCAGTCGCTACTGCCAATGCCCTGCAACTGCACGACGCGCGCCCTTTCTTTGAAAAGGCGCTGGTCTACGGCGTGCAGCACGGCCTGATTGACGCGGACCGGCAGGCGGCCATCAATGCCGATGCGCCCAAGGGCATGGTGCAGATCGCGCGTTACTTTGGCAGCGAGTTTCTGCGCCCAGAACTGGAGAAGGCGCGGGACCGCATGGTCAACCTGATCAGCCTGTACCTGCTGGAGACCACGGACGGTGATCTGGCCAAGGCGGCGGTGTCGCTGCGCGACAACTCCTTTTTGTCGCGCTCCAAAGGCGGCTCGGACATGCTCAAGCGCCTGATCGCCATGCCCGAGAGCAGCAACTTCGGCATGGGCGGCTATGCGGATGCCGAAACCCCACTGCTGGCTGCCTGGTCGCTGCGCAGCCATGCCGACTACCGCGCCGAGCTGGCCCGCCGCAGCCAGATCGCCCAGGCCATTGCCGCCGCCGAGTGGCTGGCCGCGCAGTACGACCTGGACGCCGACGAGCTGGAAACCGCCGGGGCCGACGCCGAGGCCGTGGTCCGCACAGGGCTGCTGATGCAGGCGCTGAACCCCAAGGCCATGGCGGCGAGTGAGTGGCCCAGCGCCCCGGTGTTTGAAAAGCTGGTGACTGCACTGCGCAAAAAGAAGGCACCCCTGCCGACGGCGCTGCGCCTGCCCCCCGGCGTGCCGGCAGAGCTGCGTGACGTGCTGCAAGCCCAATGCGCCACCGTGCTGGCCGACCTGCCCAAGCTGCTGCAATCCGCTGCGCCGCTGCGTACCCTGCTGCGCCCCATGGGCGCCTTCAGGGCACGCTACTTCCTGCTGGACGACCCTCTGGCCGAAGTGGACAGCTTTCACCGCAGCCTGGATGTGCTGGAGGACGACGATGAGCCTCCACAGCCTGCCAGTAAGACATGGACCAAGGCGACCGGGGGCAACGACGATGAGCACTCGCTGCTGACGCTCTTCCTGTGCCTGGCCGCCGGTGCGCCCAAGAAGACGCTGCTCACCGAGAAAACCGCCGCCAGCCTGGTGCGCAAGATCCGCAAGTCTGGCCTGCAGCCCGAGCTGGCGTCTGACTTCATCCGCAGCCACGCGGCTGCCGCCTTCCAGCAGGACTATCTGGCTCTGTGGTCTGGTTTTGTGCAAGACGCCCAGGCCACGCTGACCAGCGACCGCGACTACCAGATGCACGATGCGCTGGCGCTGCTGCGGCGCGAATGCCACGTGGTGGGTTGACAGGTGCTCCCAACGGCCACGCGAGGAGGTATGGCCTGAGGGGCTCCAAGCGCCGGCTGAAGCACTGCATTGCTGCCCGCAAAGCGTCGCGGGGCAGTCAATGCTCTCGGGTACCATTGTTAACGTTGATAGTCACCTCACAGCCGGCAGGCGATAGCAGCCGGGCGTTGAGCGATGGCGTCGCGTTGTGAACCCCACTCCATCGCCTGCCCGTACCCTCTGTGCACAGCCCCACCCTCCTTATCGTCGCGGCCATTCTTGCAGCGCTGGTCACTGGCGTTTTGTCCGCGGTGTGGCTCTTCAACAGACGTATTCCGGGACTTCGTCTCTGGGCGCAGGCATTGTTCTGCGCCACTGTGTTCTGCATCAACCTGTTGCTGCGCGACCATGTGCCGCTGCCATTGTCTGTCGTGCTGGCGCAGTCTTCCATTGCTTTGACTGCATACCTGTGCCTGCTGGGCGCACGCGAGTACATGGGCAAGGCGCCCCTGGGGCATGGTGTTGCCGCTCTGGCCTTGGCGCTTCTGCTGGCGACAGCCTTGTTTTTTACCCTGGTGAAGCCTAACGTGCAGGTGCGCATCGTGCTGACGGGTCTGGTGCCAGGGGTGATATTCATTGCGGCTGCACACACGCTGGCGCGTGGCGGTTTTCGCAAGGTACCCGCACGGTACCTGTTTGCGGCCACGGTGGGTGTGCACGGTGCCTTCTTGCTCCTGCGGCCCTTATTGTTCAAGCTGGCCGCACCCGCCGAAGGGGCGCAGCCCGAGGCGGGCATAGTGGCTGCGCTGTCGCAGTTTGTGGTTCTGGAGTCCACTCTCGCGGTGGTGCTGGTGGCGTTTGGCGCGTTGATGCTGACCAATGAGTTCATCACCAACGAACTGCGCCACCTCGCCGAGGTGGACCCGCTGACCAATGTGTTCAACCGCCGCGCGTTTCTGACCTTGTTGGACAAGGCCATCAGCAACGCCCAGCGCACGCAGACGACGTTGCCCGTGCTGGTGATGGACCTGGACCACTTCAAGAAGGTCAATGACAGCTGGGGCCACCGCGCGGGCGACGATGTGCTGCGCCATTTTGTGATGCTGGCCCAGCGCTGCCTGCGCAAGGAAGATGTGATGGGCCGCCTGGGCGGGGAGGAGTTCGCAATCTTCTTGCCCAATGCAGGGGCCGGTGGCGCCATTGCGGTGGCCGAGCGCCTGCGCGCCATGGTGGAGGCCCACCCTGTGGTGACCGAGCAGCGCAGCATTGCGCTCACGGTGAGTGTTGGTGTCACCCTGTGCGCGGGCAGCGAGTCGGCGGGTACGGCCTTGCAGCGTGCGGACGAGGCCATGTACTTGGCCAAGGAGCGGGGGCGCAACCGGGTGGAGATGACGGTGGCCCCAGCAGCGCCCTTGGTCCCCGTTACTGCAACCCCCGTGCCCGCCGCACCAACCACCCTGGCAGCCTAGGAGCGGCGGAGCGCCAGTAAGGCGCCCAGGCCTTGCAGCCCTGCGCCATGGCGGGCTGTGTCGGCTGCCCGACCCTGGCGATGGCTGCAGGGGGCACAAGGCAGGCGCTGCCCGGCACAATCAACGCTTTCACACCACCCCCGGTGATGCGGGCAGACAACCCCATGGCAGTTCCACCCACTCCTGGCGCACCCAAAGCCGCTACCCTCGCAGCCACGCACCCCTCGCCCTCTGCGCCGCGTGCAGCGCCCGACCGGAGGGCGTTTCTGGCCATCGGCACGGGGGTGGTGCTCGCAGCGGCTGGTGCTGCCGGGTATTTTCTGCACCAGCCGAGTAACGACAGGCAGTTGGTGTTCGCCACTTTGCACGATGCGATGCGCGAGGCCGAGCGGCTGAATGCCGCATCTGTCCATGCGCTGGAGCCTGCTACGGCCTGGACCTGGGCACAGACGCTGGCGCATTGCGCACAGAGCATTGAGTATTCGCTGAGAGGCTTTCCGTCGCCCCAATCTGCGCTGTTTCAGAGCACGCTGGGGGCAGCGGCTTTCAAGGTGTTTGCCCTGCGTGGCCGCATGAGCCACAACCTGGCGGAGCCTATTCCGGGTGCGCCTTCGCTGGATGCGCAGGCCACGGATGCCTCTGTCGCCATGGCCCGCTTGCGCCAGGCGGTACAGGATTTTGCATTCCACACTGGGGCACTGCATCCCCACTTCGCCTACGGCGCCTTGAGCCAGGCCCAGTACGAGCAAGCGCATGCCATGCACCTGGCCAACCATCTGTCAGCCTTTGATGGGCGCGCTCTGGGCTGACGCTGCGCCCCTTTGAATCTGCAGGAAGGGCCTCGCGCCGCCTGGCGATGCCGTGGGCAATCGCAAGCGAATTGATGCAAGTCAAGTGAGGTGGCTTGCCGCACAGAGCCGATGGGGGCGCTGCGCGTACGATGCTTTTTGGATGGGAGGCGGCTTCGCTTGCGTGACTTGGAATGTGCTCCCGCCTCCACACCAAAGAGGATCAGAGCCATGGGCAGCAAGTGGAGAATTTTCGTGGTAGCAGCAGTGCTGTTGTTGCTGGGAGCCGTGCTGGTAGTGCGGTGGGCGCCTTGGCAGCCCAAGGGGCCAGGCCCCGGTTTTGTGAGCGGCAACGGCCGCATCGAGGCCACCGAGATCGCCGTGGCCACCAAGCTCGCGGGCAGGGTGGTGGACATCCTGGTGGACGAAGGAGACTTCGCGAAAGCCGGCCAACCCCTGGCCCGCATGCAGATCGACAGCTTGCAGGCCCAGCGCGAAGAAGCCGTGGCCCGGCTGCAGCAGGCACAGCTGGCCATCAGCAGCGCGCAGGTGCAGGTGGCCCAGCGCGAGAGCGACTACCAGGCCGCGCTGGCCGTGGTGGCCCAGCGCGAGAGCGACCTCGACACCGCTCGCCGCCGCCTGCCGCGCTCTGAGCAGCTGGCGCGCGAAGGCTTTTTCTCCAGCCAGTTGCTCGATGATGACCGTGCCAAGGTGCGCAGCCAGCAAGCCGCTGTGACCGCTGCAAAGGCCCAGGCCAAGGCCGCACAGGCGGGCATTGGCGCATCGCGTATGCAGGTGACCAGCGCCGAGGCCAACGTGCGCGCGCTCCAGGCCACGCTGGCCCGCATCGATGTGGAGCTGGCCGACAGCGAGCTCAAGGCGCCTCGCGACGGCCGCGTGCAGTTTCGCGTGGTGCAGCCCGGCGAGGTGGTGGGCGCGGGCGCGCGCGTGCTGCAGCTGGTGGACCTGAGCGACGTGTACATGACCTTCTTTTTGCCCGAGACCGTGGCGGGCCGCGTGGCGCTGGGCAGCGAGGTGCGTATCGTGCTCGATGCCGTACCGGGCTTTGTGATCCCGGCCACCGTGTCCTTTGTGGCCAGCACCGCGCAGTTCACGCCCAAGACGGTGGAGACCGCCAGCGAGCGCCAAAAGCTCATGTTCCGCGTGCGCGCGCAGATCGAAAAGGCGCTGCTGCTGCGCCACCAGGAGCAGGTCAAGACCGGCCTGCCCGGCGTGGCCTGGCTGCGGGTGGACCCAGCGGTGGAGTGGCCGGCAGAACTCGCCGTCAAGGCCGGTCAGTGAACCCCTCTGACAGTTTGGCACCCGTGGCCCGCCTGCGTGGCGTGGGACAGCGCTACGGGCGCACGGTGGCGCTCGCAGACATTGATTTGGACGTGGCCGCAGGCCGCATGGTGGGCCTGATCGGGCCGGACGGCGTGGGCAAGTCCAGCCTGCTGGCCCTGGTGGCGGGCGCGCGGGCGGTACGGCAGGGCACGGTGGAGGTGCTGGGTGGCGATATGGTCAAAAGCCGCCACCGCAGCCGCGTGTGCCCCCGCATCGCCTACATGCCTCAAGGGCTGGGCAAGAACCTGTACCCCACGCTGTCGGTGGAAGAGAACCTGCAGTTCTTTGGCCGCCTGTTCGGGCATGACGCGGCCGAGCGGCGCCGCCGCATTGACGAACTCACGCGCAGCACGGGGCTGTACCCGTTTCTCGCGCGGCCTGCGGGCAAGCTTTCGGGCGGAATGAAGCAGAAGCTGGCCCTGTGCTGCGCGCTCATCCACGACCCGGACCTGCTCATTCTGGACGAGCCCACCACCGGCGTGGACCCGTTGGCGCGCGCGCAGTTCTGGGACCTGATTGGCCGCATCCGCGCCGCCCGGCCGGGCATGAGCGTCATCGTGGCCACGGCCTACATGGAAGAGGCCCAGCGTTTTGAATGGCTGGTGGCCATGGACGAAGGGCGCATTCTGGCCACGGGTACGCCTGCCGAGCTGATGGCCCGCACCGGCCATGATTCGCTGGAGCAGGCCTTTGTGGCCCTGCTGCCCGAGGCCAAGCGCCGGGGCCACCAGGCGGTGCAGATTCCGCCGCTGGACCGGTCGCAGGCAGACGACCTCACCAATGTCGCCATCGAGGCGCGCGACCTCACCATGCGCTTTGGCGATTTTGTGGCGGTGGACCATGTGAGCTTTCGCATCCAGCGGGGCGAGATTTTTGGTTTCCTGGGCAGCAATGGCTGCGGCAAGTCCACCACCATGAAGATGCTCACCGGCCTGCTGCCCGCCAGCGACGGGCAGGCCTGGCTGTTTGGCCAGCCGGTGGACCCCAAGGACATGGCCACGCGCCGCCGCGTGGGCTACATGTCGCAGGCGTTTTCGCTGTACAGCGAGCTGTCGGTGGAGCAGAACCTGGTGCTGCACGCCCGGCTGTTCCACGTGCCCGAGGCCGAGGTGCCCGCGCGCGTGACGGCCATGCTGGAGCGGTTTGACCTGCAGGCCGCCCGCAGCGCACTGCCCATGAAGCTGCCGCTGGGCATGCGCCAGCGCCTGTCGCTGGCCGTGGCCATGGTGCACCAGCCCGAGCTACTGATCCTGGATGAGCCCACCTCGGGCGTGGACCCCATGGCACGCGACAACTTCTGGCGCCTGATGGTGGAGCTGGCACGGCGCGACAAGGTTACCATCTTCATCTCCACCCACTTCATGAACGAGGCCGAGCGCTGCGACCGCATCTCGCTGATGCACGCAGGGCGCGTGTTGGAAAGCGCTGCGCCGCAGGACATCGTGGCCAAGCGCGGCGCCGCCACGCTGGAAGAAGCCTTCATCGGCTATCTGGAAGATGCTGCGGGCACGGCCCCGGCTCCTGTGTCCGTGGCGGCTTCGACCCCCACTGCGCTATCCCCGGCGCCCACTCCCAACGCCCCCGCCTGGCCCACCCGCCTGCGCCACAGCCTGGCCCGCATCCACAGCACCCAGTGGCGCGAAGCGCTGGAGCTGCGCCGCGACCCGGTGCGTGGCGCCATGGCACTCCTGGGCTCGCTGATTTTGATGTTCGTGATGGGCTACGGCATCAGCATGGACGTGGAGAACCTGCGCTTTGCCGTGCTGGACCGCGACCAGACCGCGCTGAGCCGGGCCTACACGCTGAACCTGGCGGGCTCGCGCTACTTCACGGAGCAGCCGCCGATTGCCACCTACGCCGAGCTGGACGCGCGCATGCGCTCCGCCGAGATATCGCTGGCGCTGGAGATCCCACCCGGCTTTGCACGCGATGTGGCGCGCGGCCAGCCCGTGCAGATCGGCGCGTGGGTGGATGGGGCCATGCCCCAGCGCGCCGAAACCGTCATCGGCTACGCCAAGGGCCTGCACCAGCAGTGGCTGGTGGAGCAAAGCCGCAGCCGCACGGGCGTGGTGCCCCGGGGCCTTCTGGAGGTGGAGCCGCGCTACCGCTACAACCCCGACGTTCGCAGCCTGCCGTCCATGGTGCCTGCTGTGATCCCGCTGCTGCTGCTGATGCTGCCCGCCATGCTCACCGCCCTGGCCGTGGTGCGCGATAAGGAGCTGGGCTCCATCATCAACCTGTATGTCACGCCCACCACGCGCACCGAATTCATGCTGGGCAAGCAGCTGCCCTATGTGCTGCTGGCGCTGTTCAACTTTGGCCTGATGTGCCTGGCGGCGGTGACGGTGTTTGGCGTGCCGATGACGGGAAGTTTTGCCACGTTGACATTGGCCGCCGTGCTGTTCAGCCTGTGTTCCACGGGCATGGGCCTGCTGGCCTCCACCGTCACGCGCAGCCAGATTGCGGCGATGTTCTTTGCCATGGTGGGCACCATCATTCCCGCCGTGCAGTTTGCGGGGCTCATCAACCCCGTGTCGTCCATGACGGGCTTTGCGCGCTGGTTCGGAGAGGCCTACCCGGCCAGCCACATGTTCACCATCAGCCGGGGCGTGTTCAACAAGGCGCTGGGCCTGCAAGACCTGCAGGCCGAGTTCTGGCCCATGCTGGTGGCCGTGCCCGTCATCATCGGCACCGCCATTGCGCTCCTCAAAAAGCAGGAGACCTGACATGGCGCTGCGTGGCCGCTGGTCCAACATCTTTCGGTTGGGCATCAAGGAGCTGTGGAGCCTGTGGCGCGACCCGGCCATGCTGTTCCTCATCGTCTACACCACCACGCTGGCGGTGTACTCGGCGGGCATGGCGCAGCCCGAGACGCTGCACCACGTGCCGATCGCCATCGTGGACGAGGACGATTCGGCACTGTCCCAGCGCATCGCCACCGCGTTCTACGCGCCCCAGTTCACGCGCCCCGCCATGATCAGCATGCGCGAGGTAGACCCGGGGCTGGACGCAGGCCGCTTCACGCTGGTGCTGCACATTCCCACCCATTTCCAGCGCGACGTGCTGGCGGGCCGGGTGCCACAGGTGCAGCTCAACATCGACGCCACGCGCATGGGGCAGGCGTTTGCGGCCAATGGGGCGGTGCAGCAGATTGTGCAGTTGGAGGTGGCCGAGTTTGTGCAGCGCGACCGCACCGTGGCCGCGCAACCCATCGAGCTGACTGTGCGCTCGCGCTTCAATCCGGCGCTGAACCCCGCGTGGTTCGGCTCGCTCATGGAGCTGATCAACATCGTGACCATGCTCTCCATCATCCTCACCGGCGCCGCGCTGATCCGCGAGCGCGAGCATGGCACGGTGGAGCATCTGCTGGTGATGCCTGTCACCCCGGGCGAGATCATGCTGGCCAAGGTCTGGGCCATGGCGCTGGTGGTGCTGGTCGCTACCTGGGGGTCGCTCACGGCGGTGATCCGCTGGGCGATTGGCGTGCCCATCGAGGGCTCGGTGCCGCTGTTCTTGCTGGGCGCCACGCTGCACCTGTTTGCCACCACGTCCATGGGCATTTTCATGGCCACAGTGGCGCGCAGCATGCCGCAGTTTGGGCTGCTGATGGTGCTGGTGATGATGCCGCTGCAGATGCTGTCCGGCGGCGTCACCCCGCGCGAGAGCATGCCGCTGTGGGTGCAGTACGGGATGGCCCTGGCGCCCACCACGCACTTCACCGAGCTGGCCCAGGCCATCCTCTACCGCGGCGCGGGCTGGGCGGTGGTGTGGCCGTCGCTGGTGTGGCTGCTGGGGATTGGGGCGGTGCTGTTCAGCCTGGCGCTGGCACGGTTTCGCAAGACGATTGCGCGCATGGCGTGAACGCTTGAAATGCTATTGAATGTGTAGCTGTTTGCGCTTTATACATAAGCGTGAGAGGCTAATTTGACGTGAAATTCACGTTGTCGGGCCGCCCCGGCAGGTGCAGTTGCGCCACGGGTGCCGGGCTGCTGGCCAGCAGCCTGCCGCGCCGCCACACGCCCAGGCGCGCTGCGCGCAGGCGGATGGCTTCCACCGGATTGCGCGCGTGCAGCAGCACAAAGTCGGCATACGCGCCCGGCTCGATGCCGTAGCCCTCCAGCCCCAGCAGCTTGGCGGGATTCACCGTCACTGCATCAAAACACTGCCGCATCGCGGCCTGGCTGGTCATCTGGCCCACATGCAGGCCCATGTGCGCGGCCTCCAGCATGTCGGCGCTGCCGCCGCTGTACCAGGGGTCCAGCACGCAGTCATGGCCGAACGCGACGGTGAGGCCCGCAGCCATCAGCTCGGGCACGCGGGTCATGCCCCGGCGCTTGGG
>NZ_JADHVT010000107.1 GCF_016783915.1 Acidovorax sp. | reverse complement strand
ACCGCTTGACCCGTGTCCCAGCCCTTACTCCCCAAAGCCAGCCCCCCTCCTCGGAACCCTACACAGGAGATAGCCATGTTCTTTCGCCAACGCCCGGCCGCTAACGCCACGCTCTCCTATTTCTTCGGCTGCGCCGGTCTTCAAAAGGCCGTCGCAGTCGATGTAGTGGCCGGTGACGAGAACTGGTTTCTCCAAGAAGCGGAAAAGGCTGGGGTGCGCATCGCGCACGTCATCGACACCCATGTTCACGCGGACCACTACTCGGGCGGAGCAGAACTTGCACGCCTTGCGGGTGCCACCTACTACCTTCATGAAAGCAATCTCGGAAGGGCCACCTTCGCGTTGTCTCCGCTGCGCGACGGGCAGCGCTTGGAATCCGGCAACGTACTGGTGGACGTCATTCACACACCGGGTCACACCCCTGACAGCGTGTGTCTGCTGGTTCGAGACCTGCGCCGTGGTGATGACCCCTGGTTTGTCATCACAGGCGACACGCTCTTCGTGGGCGCAGTCGGCCGTCCCGATCTGGCGGGACACGAGCGTGAAATGGCTGCGCAGCTCTACGACACGCTTCATACCAAGCTACTGTCGTTGCCCGCCGAACTCGAAATCTACCCGGGCCACCAGGCGGGAAGCAGCTGCGGTGCAGGGCTGTCTGGCAAACCCGCGTCCACCATCGGTTTTGAAAAACGATTCAATCCCATGCTTTCGATGTCCA
Organism: Acidovorax sp.; assembly: GCF_016783915.1. GTDB lineage: Bacteria > Pseudomonadota > Gammaproteobacteria > Burkholderiales > Burkholderiaceae_C > Acidovorax. The sequence goes on along the minus strand of NZ_JADHVT010000107.1, from coordinate 16,481 downwards.
GGGATGCTTTTGTCTCTGCACTGACTGCCGATATCCCGCCACAGCCTGCGGACATGGAGCAGATCGTGCAAGCCAATCTGCGTGGCACGGCCCCGGCCTCAGCAACTGTCTGAGCTGGTGATGAATTTCGGTATCCGCGCCAATCTCTGTCAGTTCCTGCACCAGCTGCTGCAGGTGCTGCTGGTGGGAATGACCATTGGCATGATGCGCAATGTTGTGCCCGCACTGGCCGAGACTGAGTTCGGCGTTCCGCGCGGATCGTTCATGCTGCTGGTGGCGTTTGTGGTGGCCTTTGGTTTTGTCAAAGGCACGATGAACTTCGCCGCGGGACGCCTGGCAGAGGAACTGGGGCGCAAGCGGGTGCTGCTGTTCGGCTGGCTGGTGGCCTGGCCTATCCCGGTGCTGATCTACTTTTCGCAGAGCTGGTCCTGGGTGGTCTTCGCCACGGTCTTGTTGGGCGTCAATCAGGGGCTGACCTGGTCGATGACGCAGACCGCCAAACTTGACTTCACGCGCGCCGACCAGCGCGGCCTTGTGATTGGCCTCAATGAGTTCTCGGGCTACCTGGGGCTTGCCATCGCAGGTGTCGCAACCGGCTACCTCGCCTCCATGCTCGGGCCACGTTCAGGCCTGCTGTGGTTTGGCGGGGCAGTCATAGGACTGGCGACAATGCAGGCGTGGACATTCGTCGCTGAAACCCTGCCCTGGGCGCACGACGAGGTGAAAAAGCACAAAGGGGCTGGCGCCACAGTGTTTCGACCACGGTATCCCGAGGCAGTGAGTGAGCATCCATCAACCGCAGAGATGTTCTTCTTGATGAGTTGGCGCGACCGGCGGATGGCAGCCCTTTGCCAGGCCGGACTGGTCGAGAAGTTTGTGGATGCGCTCGTCTGGGCCTTGTGGCCAATCTACCTGCACCAGCAAGGGCTGAGTCTGCCAGGCATTGGTTGGACAGTGGGCGTCTACGGCTTCACCTGGGGCGCCGCGCAGTTCTTCACAGGCAGGCTCTCTGACCGTGTGGGGCGGCACCTGTTGAATGTGTGGGGAATGTGGATTTGTGGAGCCGGGGTCGCGCTCATGCCGCTCGGGGCTGGATCGTTGTGGTGGAGCCTGTCTGCTGCCACTGCCGGTATTGGCATGGCCATGCTCTATCCAAACCTGAGCGCTGCGGTAGCCGATATTGCACACCCCCGTTGGCGGGCTTCGGCCATCGGCATCTATAGGTTCTGGCGCGACCTAGGCTACGGCGTCGGTGCAATGGGCCTAGGCGCAGCCGCAGCATGGGGTGGTGGGCTGGTAAACGCTTTCTGGTTCGTCGCCGTTGCCATGTGGATGTCAGGTGCCGTCCTGTTGCGCTGGGGTGACGAGACACACCCAAAGCTCAATCCCGCTGGATTAGAGAAATGCTGATCTCAGCCCAGGCGATCACCTCGTTGTTGCTAAGCGCTACCTCAGACAACATGCAGTGTGCCTCACGCTACCTCATAGGAGGAAAGGACAATGAATAACACCTCCTGGCTTGCCGTCATCTTCACTTTGGGCATTGTTGCTGCGTACGAGATCTGGCTGGCCGTAGCGCAACGGCGCACCCCTCAACGATTGGCGCGATCGGCCCACGCATTACTGCGCGAAGATTGGTTTGCCGCAATTTCTGCGCAGCCAGGGTCTGAGATCCTAGCGGTCCAGACTCTGCGAAACTCGCTGATGTCTGCCACTATGGCGGCTTCCACTGCTGTATTGGGCCTCATGGGATCGCTTTCTCTCACCGCTCCCACGCTACGCGACACTTTGGGCCAGGCGGCCACTGATAGTGCCGCTTGGCCGCATGTCACCCCCCGCCTGGCGATGGAGCTAGTGTTGCTTTGCCTGCTATTTGCTTCGCTCGTGGCTTCCGTCATGGCGGTGCGCTACTACAACCACGCAAGCTTCATCGGTGGGATGCCCGTTGGTACACCCCAACGCAAACGCTGGGCGACTACTGGTACTGCGTATGTACGCAAGGCCGGCCTGCTCTACAGCTGGGGCCTGCGGCAGCTGATGCTGCTAGTCCCCATAGTTGCTTTTGTCCTGCACCCTGTGGCCGGCGTAGCAGGAGCACTGGTCGTGGTGGCAGCTCTCGTTCAGTTTGACCGATACAGAATTGAAAGCGATTAACGCAGCCGCGTGAGGATGGCTTCTCGGTCGATGTCGGCGAGTACCTGTCTGCTTTCATCGTCACCCGCGCCGGTTCAGAGCAGCATTCGTGAAGCGCCCGTGGCTTCCCCGAGTCATGAGCTGACTCTATGATTGCTTCGTGCCCCGGAGCAGAACTCCGACTATCTGCCGCAAAAGACTGGAATCGCTGCAGAGTCGACCTCGAGCGTGGGAGCTCCCCCACTCTTAGGCCCTCGCTACCGGCACATCCTCCCACCGCGTCGTGTACTGAGGTGTGCGCCTCTCCTGCCTCATCCCCCAGTCCTTGCCCTTGTTGGTGCCGCCCGTGGCACCTGAATGCACAGTGCCCTTGCCATAGCGCTGGTTGAGCGCATCCAAAGCCACCATCAGCTGGGTGCGATCCCGGTGGTCTTCATCCTCCAGATCCAGCTCTCCCTGCAGCGCATTGCCCGGCACCAGGTCCAGCAGCATCACCCCTGCCTTGGCCATCTTGTACCCAGGCTCGTACATGCGGCGCATGCCAGCTACAGCCGCCCACACCAGCTTTCCCGTGTCAGCCGTAGGCCGGCGCAGTGGCACCACGATGCTGCGGTTGAATCGGGGTCCGGGTCGGAAAGGTGAGGTGTGGCAGAACACCAGCAGCTGGCTTGCCAGGCTCCCTTGCTTGCGCAACTTCTCGGCCGCACGGCTGGCGAACTCGCTCACGGCCTCCACCAGCGGCGGCAGCTCCGTCACCGCCTGGCCGAATGACCGGGTGCAGGCAATTTCTCTCTTCGGCTCGGGTGCGTCATCCAGCTCGATGCACTGCATGCCCTGCAGCTCACGCACCGTGCGCTCCAGCACCACGCTCCAGCGCCTGCGCACCATGGCTGGGTCCAGCCGGGCCAAGTCGAGCACCGTATGCACGCCGCATTCATGCAGTTGCGCGCCGATCTTGCGGCCCACGCCCCAGACTTCTTCCACCAGCGTGCTGGCCAGCACGTCGTCCAGGTCCTGGGCCGGCAATGTGGTTAGGTTGCACACTTGGGCCAGCTCGGCCGGGTAGCTCCCCGGTTTGCGCTCGGCCGTCTTGGCGATGTGGTTGGCCAGCTTCGCCAGCGTCTTGGTGTGACCAATGCCGATACCGCAGGGGATGCCCACCCACTGGTGGATGCGGGCGCGGATGGCGTGGCTGCGGTTGGTCAGGTTGCCCCGCATGCCCTGCAGGCCGATGAACGACTCATCGATGCTGTAGATCTCCTGCGATGGCCCCAGACCCGCCGCCAAGCTCATCATCCGGTTGCTCATGTCGCCGTACAGGGTGAAGTTGGCACTCAAGGCCACCAAGCCATGGGTCTCTTCCATGTGCCGTATCTGGAACCACGGCGCCCCCATCTTGATACCCAGGGCCTTGGCCTCATTGCTGCGGGCGATGGCACAGCCATCGTTATTGCTCAACACCACCACCGGGCGGCCGTTCAGGCTGGGGCGGAACACCCGCTCGCAGCTCACGTAAAAGTTGTTGCCATCCACCAGCGCATACATGCTGGCCTCCGTCCATCAGATCAGGTAAGAAACAACTTCACGCACCCACTCACCACGCCCCACACCTCAATGGTCTGGCTTTCTCGGGGAATGATGTCGGGATAGGTAGGGTTGGCCGCGCGCAGCTTGATGCGGCCGGCGCGCTGGTGCAGATACTTCACGGTGCATTCGCCGTCCACAATGGCCACGACGATGCTGTTGTGCTTGGGCTTGATCGCCCGGTCCACCGCAATGATGCTGCCGTCCTCAATGCCGGCATCCCGCATTGAGTCGCCCCGCACGCGCCAGAAGTAGGTGGCCTGGGGGTGCTTTACCAGTAGCTGCATGATGTCCAGCCGCTCCACCACAAAGTCGTCGGCAGGCGATGGAAACCCCGCGCGCACGCTCACCCCGCACAGGGGCAAGGCCAGCGACTGCGCCGCCGTGTCGTACGGCACCGGTAGCGGGGAATTCCAAAGACTGTACATATTTACAGTATAGCTCCCTGCTGCCAGAATGTTGCCATGTGTACCTACTACGAGGTCCCGGGCCGCGAGCAGCTGGTGCTGCACTTCGGTGACGTTCCCGAGGAAGAGTGGCGCGACAAGATGAGCCCGCTGTACCGTGGACCGTTCCTATGGGCCAAGAGGGAAGCCGGGCGCGAGCTGGTGGTAGGGCAGTGGGGCATGATCCCGCCGCACTCTAAGACACACATCCCCACTGGCAAGGATGGCAAGCGCCTGAGCACCGTCAACGCCCGCCGTGAAGGCATGGCCAAGTCATGGACCTACGGCGGCCCCTGGCGCAAGGGGCAGCGCTGCATCATCCCCGCCCAGTTGTATGTCGAACCCTACTGGGGGACCAAGAAGCACATCCCCTGGCAGTTCGAGCGGGCCGATGGCGAGCCCTGGGGCTTGGCGGGCCTGTGGAGCGAGTGGACCGACCCGGCCACGGGTGAGGTGCTGCCCAGCTACACCATGATCACGCAGAACTGCGACGACGTGCCGGTCCTCAACCTGATGCACCGTCCCGACCCCAAGCGCGCGCCCGACATGCAGGACAAGCGCACAGTGGTGCCGCTGGAAAAGGGGGAGTGGGATGCCTGGCTGCACGGCACCATCGAGCGGGCCGAGGCGCTGATCAAGGTGCCGCCGATGGAGCTGTTTGTGCACCGAGCGAAGGATCCGGCACAGCAGGTAGAGTTGACTGTTGAATCAGCGTGACATATGCAAAAGCCCTCGCCCTTTGGCGAATTCAGTGCCATGGAACTTGGCATACCAACTGCTCGGGTTGAATTGAAGCAGTTGCAAGACTTCCCATGGTGGTGGCACTTCGCGCGGTGCGGGTGCTGGTGCCGTGGGGAGTGTTCACTGAACCGCAGGGCGGGCAGGCAGATCGGGCTCCCTTTGGGGAGCCCTTTCTGTTTGTGCCCCCCACTCTGCAAGCAGCTGTAAATCCCTGCAGGATCTGAGCATTCGGGCCAGAAGCGAACCGTGAACGGTGCTCCAATCTGGCATCTTTTTTTTCCACTTGCTCGCCTCTTCTGTGAATCGTTTTTTCTCTTGTCCAGGCCGTGTGCGCCTGGCGGCTGTGCTGGCACTCTCTCTGGCCGGCATTGCTCTCCCGAATCTTTCCTGGGCACGTTCTCAGCAGTTCGACAGTGCGGCGCTGCTCACGCCCGAACCCACCTCCTTTGCGCAATGCCCGCAGTTCTTTGCGAATGGCACGCCACCGGTCATCACACCCCGGCCGCAGTTGCGCGAGCTTTGCTATGAGGCGTTTGCGGTGCTGCACTCCGGGGCGACGAAGACAGGTCTTACGCGTTGCATGCACTCCAACGATGTCCAAACAGATGTAAGAAAAAACAATATGCCATGGCATACCAGATGGCACACCGAACAGGACCAAAAACAAAAAACCCCAAGTGAATCAATCACTTGGGGTTATGTATTGGCGGAGAGGGTGGGATTCGAACCCACGGTAGTGTTGCCACTACGCCTGATTTCGAGTCAGGTACATTCGACCACTCTGCCACCTCTCCGCTCGAAGCCTCAGATTATAGCCGGATTTTCAGGGTGCTAAAACAGCCAGGCCACCCAGATAGGGGCGCAGAACTTCGGGCACCGTCACGCTGCCGTCGGCCTGCTGGTAGTTTTCCAGCACCGCCACCAGGGTGCGACCCACTGCCAGGCCAGAGCCGTTCAGGGTGTGCAGCAGTTCGTTTTTTCCTTGTGCGTTCTTGAAGCGGGCTTGCAACCGGCGCGCCTGGAAGGCTTCGCAATTGCTCACCGAGCTGATCTCGCGGTAAGTGTTCTGCGCGGGCAGCCACACTTCCAGGTCATAGGTCTTGGCGGCGCCAAAGCCCATGTCACCCGTGCACAGGCTCATCACGCGGTAAGGCAGGCCCAGCTTCTGGAGCACGGCTTCGGCGTGGCGGGTCATTTCTTCCAGCGCTTCGTAGCTCTTGTCGGGGTGCACGATCTGCACCATCTCGACCTTGTCGAACTGGTGCTGGCGGATCATGCCGCGCGTGTCACGCCCGTAGCTGCCGGCCTCGGACCGGAAGCATGGCGTATGGGCCGTGAGCTTGATGGGCAGTTCGGATTCGGCCACCACCATGTCGCGCACAAAGTTGGTCAGCGGCACCTCGCTGGTAGGGATGAGGTAAAGCGCCGCGTTGTCTGGCACGGGTTCGCCATCCTGGCCGCCCTTCTTGGCGGCGAACAGGTCGCCTTCGAACTTGGGCAACTGACCGGTGCCCTTGAGGGAATCTGCGTTCACGGCATAGGGCACATAGCACTCGGTGTAGCCGTGTTCCTGGGTCTGCACATCCAGCATGAACTGGCTGAGGGCACGGTGCAGGCGGGCGATCTGGCCCTTCATCACCGTGAAGCGCGAGCCCGAGAGCTTGACGCCCATGTCGAAGTCCAACCCCAGCGGCGTGCCCACGTCCACGTGGTCTTTCACCTCGAAAGCAAAGGTGCCGGGCGTACCCCATCGGCGCACTTCCACGTTGCCCGATTCGTCACTGCCCACAGGCACGGATTCGTGCGGCAGGTTGGGCACGGCAACGAGCATGGCCAGCAACTCGGCCTGGATCTGTTCGAGGCGGGCGGCGGACTGCTCGAGCTCCACCTTGCCTGCGGCCACCTGGGCCTTGACGGCGTCGGCGCCGTCCTTGTCACCCCGGCTCATCAGCATGCCGACCTGCTTGGACAGCTGGTTGCGCTGGGCCTGCAGCTCTTCGGTGCGGGTCTGCAGCGTCTTGCGCTCGGACTCCAGGGCCTGGAAAGCGGAGACGTCCAGGAAGGCCTGGGGCTTTTTGCGGGTTTCCAGCCGCGCGATGGCGGTGTCGAGGTCTTTGCGGAGAAGAAGAATGTCAAGCATTGCTGGATTTTAAAGGGGTGGTCGGTCTAGCTCAGGCGAGGCTGGCGGGGTCACAATTGGCGCCGCAAAGAATGAGGCCCACCGTCTCCTGCGGTTGGGGCCGGTAGGCGCCAGTCTGCAATGCTGCCAGGCCCAGCGCAGCGGCGGGTTCCACGGCCAATTTCAGTTCCTTCCACAGCCACAGCTGGGCGGTGCGGATGGCGTCGTCGGGCAGCAGCAGTGCATCGTGAACATGGCGCTGGCTGACCTCCCAGCCAATGGCGCCGATGCGGCGGGCACCCAAAGAATCGGCGGCCACGCCACCCACTTCCACATCCACCGGTTGGCCCGCAGCACGCGCCGCGTGCAGGGTCGGCGCGCGTTCGGGTTCCAACGCGACGACATGTGCGCGGCTCTCTACCCATGCGGCTACGCCGCCGATGAGGCCACCGCCGCCCACGCTGACCAGCACCGTGTCGGGCAGGCGGCCACCCTGCTCTTCCATCTCCAATGCCAGCGTGCCTGCACCGGCTACCACCTCGGGCTGGTCGTAGGCGTGGGCCTGCAGCGCGCCCGTGGCCTTCTGGCGGGCCACGCAGGCTTCAAAGGCTTCGGAATACGCGGCGCCGGTCACCACCACCTCCGCCCCGAGTGCGCGCAGGCGCGCACGTTTGGCTTCGGGTGAGACTTCGGGCACAAACACTTCGCAGCGCACACCCAGCGCCTTGGCGGCAGCCGCCACGGCGATGCCGGCGTTGCCGCCTGACGCGATGATCACGCCACTCTGGGGCACCGGGTTGGCCAGCAGCCGGTACAACATGCCGCGCGCCTTGAAGCTGCCGCCCACCTGCAGGTGCTCCAGCTTGAGCCAAACCTCGGCGCAGTTCACGCCCAGGGATTTGCCAGAAACGCGCATCAGCGGCGTGGTGCGCAGAAAGTCGGGCTGGGTGGCCAGTTGGCGGCGGGCGGCGGCGATGGCGGCGCGGTCGATCATGCGGGGCTCCGAGAGGCAGGTGGTGTCAAAAGAAGGGGCAGTGTAGGGGCTGCCCGCAACATGCAGACACAACGCTGACTGCATGCGTGCCATGCAACTGCCGATAACATGGGCAGAGCAGCCCCCGTACCAGCACATCTGGCAGGTCTGCGCGCAGGAGAAAAAGCATGTTCTTTGTGTTCGGCCCGTCGGGCCAGATGTACCGGGGCGGCCCCGAAAATCTGGCGCGTATTTCTGCAGTGCGCAGCGTGCAGCGCCCACAGGCCCTGCGCACGCGGGCCATGGACGCGCAAGATGGTCAGCCGGGGCCCGTCTTCACAGCCCCGTACCGCCCCACTGCTGCCGACACGAGCGCCGCCGCCCCGCCCCCCATCGTCAACCTGCGCATGCACGACGCCGTGAGCGCCTACGCACAGACAGAGCAAGGCCCCCAGGCCAGCACCCGCCAGCCGTTGACCAAGGTAAGCGATGTGATGACCACTGGCGGCGTGAGCGTGGCGCCCGATGTGCGCGTGAACGATGCCTGGCAGACCCTGGCCGAGAACACGGTGGCGCAGGCACCCGTGGTGGATGCGCTGGGCCGCGTGATTGGCCTGCTGCTGCGGGCCGACATGGCGCCGCTGGACCTGCTGCCCGAGCCCGGAGCCGTCAAGCAGGCCATCGACCTGGCGCGCCGCCCGGTATCCGAAGTAATGGTGAGCCCTGTGCCCACCGTGTCGCCAGACACCGAGCTGCGCCGCGTGGCCGCCGTGCTGCTGGACACCGGCCTGCCCGGCCTGCCGGTGACTGATGAGGCGGGAGTACTGTCGGGCTTCATCTCACGCACTGACATCCTGCGGGCGGTAGCCGCTGACCCGCCACTGGATTTGTGGAGCGGGCCTGCGGTGTCGCTGTAGTAGCCCGCCAGTGCACGCCCATCCTGAAAAATGTACCAAATAGGTCGCTAGCGCACATATTTATTGCGCTAGCAGCTATTGATTCAGGAGCAAAAGAACCCTGGGCCGGCTAGCCCACTGGGGGCCCCGTCTCCGGCTGGCGCTGCGAGATTTCCAGCCCGGTGGCCGCGTCGATCTTGAGCCCCTTGGGCAGCGGGAACTTGATGGTTTCCTCGATGCCTGCCATGGTGCGTACCGACACAGCACCCAGCGCCTTGATGCGGTCGATGACCTGCTGCACCAGGATTTCCGGCGCCGAGGCTCCGGCCGTCAGCCCCACACGGGCCAGCCCGTCAAACCATTCGCCTCTCAGCTCTTCGGCGCTGTCCACCATGTAGGCGGTGGTGCCCAGCTTGGCCGCCAGTTCGCGCAAGCGGTTGCTGTTGGAGCTGGTGGGGCTGCCCACCACGATCACCACGTCCACTTGCGGACTCAGCACCTTCACGGCGTCCTGTCGGTTCTGGGTGGCGTAGCAGATGTCCTGATGCTTGGGCTCGCGCACGCTGGGAAACCGCGCGCGCACGGCGGCAGAGATTTCGGCCGCGTCGTCCACGCTCAGCGTGGTCTGCGTGACCACCGCCAGCTTCTCGGTCTGCCGGGGCTGCACGCGCGCCACGTCTTCCACGTCTTCCACCAGGTGGATGCCGTGGTCGAGCTGGCCCATGGTGCCTTCCACCTCGGGGTGGCCCTTGTGGCCGATCATGATGAACTCGTAGCCCTCTTTGGCGAGCTTGGCCACTTCGACGTGTACCTTGGTCACCAGCGGGCAGGTGGCATCAAAAATGCTGAAGCCGCGTGCCACGGCCTCTTGCTGCACGGCCTTGCTCACGCCGTGGGCGCTGAAGACCAGCGTGGCGCCGGGGGGCACGTCCGACAGTTCTTCGATGAAGATCGCGCCCTTGGCCTTGAGGTCGTTCACCACGTAGGTGTTGTGCACGATCTCATGGCGCACGTAGATAGGGGCGCCGAACTTCTGGATGGCGCGCTCCACGATCTCGATCGCACGGTCCACACCGGCGCAGAACCCGCGCGGCTCCGCCAGCAGGATCTCTTGCGGCGCCTGCATCACAGAATTCCGATCAGTTGCACTTCAAAGGTCACCGGCTGGCCCGCCAGCGGGTGGTTGAAGTCGAACAGCACGGCGCCGTCGTCGCGCACCTGCATCACGGCGCCTGCGTAGCTGCCCTGGCCGTCAGGCGTGGGGAACTGCACCACATCGCCCACGTTGTACTTTTCGTCAGGGTCGCCCAGCTCATTCATCAGCTTGCGCGCCACCCACTGCTGCATGTCGGGGTTGCGCTCGCCAAAGGCCTCGCCCGCAGGCAGCTCGAAAGTGGTGCGGGTGCCTTCGGCCAGGCCCAGCAGGCGCTGCTCCATGGCGGGCGACAACTCGCCCGTACCCAGCGACAGGGTGGCGGGTTTGTCAGTGAAGGTGTTGATCACATCCCCCGCCGGGCCAGCCAGGCGGTAGTGCAGCGTGAGGAAGGAGCCGGATTGCACCGTGGGTAGGGAAGCGTCGATAGAGGTCATGAAAGTCCCGATAAACTGGCCTGCATTGTAGAAAACCGGGCAAAGCCCTACGCCCGTCGGCCCCTGACGGGTGTCAAAAACCCTGCGCCATGCCCCTCAAAGACCTGCCCGCCGACGCCCAGCCCCGCGAAAAACTGCTGGCACGCGGCCCTGCCGCCCTGGCCGATGCCGAGCTGCTGGCCATCCTGCTGCGCACCGGCATCGTGGGCAAGGGTGTGCTGCAGATGGCGCAGGAGCTGCTGGACCCACCCGGCATCGACCCGGACACGGGTGCCGTCACCGGCGGTTTTGGTGGCATTGCCGGGCTGCTGCATACCAGCGCGGCCGACCTGGAGCGCATCAAGGGCCTGGGCCCTGCCAAGCGTGCCGAACTGGTAGCCGTGCTCGAACTCGCGCGCCGCGCCCTCGCCCAGCAGCTGCGCGAACGCGAGGTGTTCGACTCGCCCGATGCCGTCAAGCACTACCTGCAACTGCACCTGGCCGCCAAGGGGCATGAGGTGTTTGCGGTGCTGTTCCTTGATGCGCAAAACCGCTTGCTGGCCATGGAAGAGCTGTTTCGCGGCACGCTCACGCAGACCAGCGTGTACCCGCGCGAGGTGGTGCTGCGCGCCCTGCACCACCAGGCTGCCGCCGTGGTGCTGGCCCACAACCACCCCAGCGGCAGCGTGCAGCCCAGCCGGGCCGACGAGGCGCTGACGCAGACCCTGAAGACCACGCTGGCGCTGGTGGACGTGCGCGTGCTCGACCATGTGATCGTGGCGCCGGGCCAGGCACTGTCGATGGCCGAAAAGGGCCTGGTGTGACTGCACCTGCACCAGCCCACCCGCCTACGGCACTGCACGCCGCGCTGGCACGCGCCGCGCGCGGCACCGAAGGCCCCATGGGCGGCGCCAAGCCCGCCCCTGCACCCGCCGTGCCCGCCGTGCCCGCCGTGCCCCGGTCCGCGCGGCGCGCAGGTTTGGCCGACAAAAAGGCAGCGGCCAAGGCAGCGATGCGCCCCCTGCGCCATGCCCCCGCGCCGCCCGCCGCCGGTGACAACCCGGCACCGCCCCGGCGCCGCGCGCCCCCCGCCGCGCGCCGGGCGGGCGAACGCATCACCCAGCTGCAGGACCTGGCCACCGTGGCCCGCCGCCTGCGCGAGGACCAGGAACGACGCGAGGCCGAAGAAAAAGCCCGCCGCGAAGCAGCAGCCCGGGCAGAGGCCGAACGCCACCTTTTCAGCCGCAGCGTGGGCCCCGTCACCCCGCTGCGCAACCCCAACGTAGCGCGGCTGCGCAAGCACCTGCCCCCACCGCTGCCCGTGCAGCACTGGCTGGACGAAGAGCGGGTGCTGCTCGAATCCATCAGCGATGACTTCGACGTGAGCACCCTGCTCGACACCGACGACCAGTTGAGCTTTCGGCGCCCCGGCATTGGCGTGGAGGTGACCCGCCGCCTGCGCTCGGGCCACTGGAGCATCCAGCGCCAGCTCGACCTGCACGGCCTGCGAGTGGACGAGGCGCGTGAAGCGCTGGGCGAATTCATCCGCCACGCCCACAAGACGGGCCTGCGCTGCGTGCGCGTGGTGCATGGCAAGGGGCTGGGCTCCCCCGGCAAAAGCCCCGTGCTCAAGGGCCGCGTGCAGCGCTGGCTGGTACAAAAGAACGAGGTGCTGGCGTTTGTGCAGGCGCGGCCCATGGATGGGGGCGCAGGGGCGCTCGTGGTGCTGTTGCAACCCGTTCTGCGCAAAAACTCATAAAAATAGCTGCAAGCGCTAGATTCTCATGCGCTTGCAGCTATCAAAAACAGAGCGCTTCAGCGCTCTACAGCAGGCCGCTCCGTGGCCGTGCTGCGAGCGCCTGCACCGCTACGGCCTCCGCAACGGGAGGCGGACGACTACTTCGACAGGTCCACGCCGTATTTCGACGTGCCCTTGCCCGACCCATCATCGGCCGCCAGCAGCGACACATTGCCCAGCCCGGCCGCCTGCGCCACGCTGAGGGCATTGGCGCCGGAGCTGAACACCACCGGCCCCGCCACAGTGGCCTTGGCAAAGCGCCAGCTCTTGGCCGCGCCGTTGGCAGCGCGGGTCACTGCCGGGTTCTTGCGGATGTAGTCGATCACCACGTCGCGGTTGGCGTCGGGCGAGGCCCAGATGGTGCCCGAGCCGTCCAGCTTGTCGATGAAGCTCTTGCCGCTGGTGGCGCGGTAGTTGTTGGTGGCGATCACAAACTCCTGCGCCACATCGATAGGCTTGCCCAGGTAGGTCAGGTTCTTGATTCGGCTGCCCACGGGCTGGGTCACGTCGATCTCGTACTGCACATCGGCCGTCGTGAACATGTCGAAGTTGTAGCCCGGGAAGGTGCTGATGAGCTGCTGCTCGGTGGTCTTGGCCGGGTCGATCTGGTTGAAGCGCTTGGCAGCTGCCTCCAGCCAGTTCTTGATGTCGCCGCCGTTCACCTTCACCGCATACACCGTGTTGGGGTACAGGTACAGGTCGGCCGCGTTGTTGATGGCCAGCGGGCCCACCGCCACGTCGGTGTAGTCGGCCCCGCCCTGGAAGCCGCTCTTGAACGGCGCGCTCACCGACAGCACCGGCAGCTGCGCATACTGCGGCAGACTGGCCTTGATGTACGCCGCCACATAGGCCTGCTGCGCCTGGTTCACGATCTGGATCGCGCCCGGGTCGCCCACGTCGGCAAACAGCGTGCTCATGCGGAAGTCGGTCTGGCCGATGGGTGTCTTCACGTACTTGATCGCGGCCTGGTGCTGGGTCTCGATCAGCGGGGCGATGGCGGGGTCGACGTCCACGGTCACCGTGGCGCCTGCGGCATTCTTGTTCTGGATGTTGCGCAACTCGCTCTTGCTGGCGGACTTGTTGACCACCCACTTGCTGCCGTCCCATTGCAGCGCCAGCTGCACCACACCCAGGGCCTTGCCCCAGGAGCTGGCCATGACGGCAGGCACGCCGTTGATGGTGCCCGCCTTGTGGTCCACGCCGGCCAGGTTGAAGCTGGGCGTGGCGGCCGTGTCGGGGAACACACCATGCTGGTGGCCCATCACCATCGCGTCGATACCTGCCACCTTCGACAGGTACAGGCCCGGGTTCTCCATGGTGGCCGAGTAGGCGGCACTGTCGAGCCCGCCGTGCAACAGCGCCACCACAATGTCGGCGCCCTTGGCGCGCAGTTCGGGCACGTACTTGTTGGCGGCCTCAACGGCGCCTTCGGTATAGACCTTGCCTTCCAGGTAGCGCTTGTCCCAGTTCATGATGCCGGGTGTGGTGAAGCCGATCACGCCGATCTTGATCGGCAGCTTCACTTCCTTGCCATCCGTACCCTTGGCCACGAGCGTGCGCTCCAGCAGCGTGTAGGGCTGCACCAGCGGCTTCTTGGTCTTGCTGCTGTACACGTTGGCCAGCACAGCGGGGTAGCCAGCGCCTGCGCATTTCTTGGTGGCGTCCACGCCTTCCACATCCAGCCCGCCGCCCAGCACCTGGTTCAAAAAGGGCAGGCCGTAGTTGAACTCGTGGTTGCCCAGCGTGCCGGCGTCAAAGCCCAACGCGCCCATGGCCTTGTACATGGACAGCTGCTGGGTGCAGGGGATGGGGCTGATGGTGGCCTCGTAGTCGGCCAGCGCGGTGCCCTGGATGGTGTCGCCATTGTCCACCAGCAGCGTGTTGGCAAACTCCTTGCGCGCCGCGCGCACCAGCGTGGCCGTGCGCTCAAAGCCGTAGCTCTTGTCTTCGGCCAGCTTGAAGTAGTCGTAGCTGCGCACGTTGAAGTGCAGGTCGGTGGTCTCCAGCACGGCCAGGGTGGCCGTGGCGCCCGCGTTGCTGCTGGCGTTGTCGTTGCCACCGCCACAGGCGGCCAGCGAAGCGGCCAGTGCCACCATACCCAGCGTGGCCACGCGGCGCGAGACACGCGAGGAAGAAATCAGAAAGCCCAGAGTGCGTTCAGACATGAACAGTCCCAGTTTGAAACAAGGGACCGAGTGTCTGGGTAGGGTTTGACAGCGGTGTGACGTGGCCACGTGGCCACAACAACCGTGCCGCGTGCGGCGGTCAGAGAGCCTTGCGACGGCTCAATCGATGCGATACACATCACCGTTGTGCGGCGAGGCGCTTTCGTGGAACAGGTCTTCCAGAAACTGCGCCAGCTCCTGCTCTTGCACAAAGTCGGGGATGACAAAGCCCGAAGGCGTGCGTTTGCCATCGGCGCCCACGCGGTAGGCCTGCCACAGTGCACCTTCACGCCGCACCTCGACGACGCGGCCGAAAACATGGAAACGGGGGTGCCCATGGGCTTCCCGGTGTTGACCTGGTGCAGGGGATGGTTCAGCGGCGGCCACAGGATGTTCTCCAGACACGGGAAACCATCAGGCCACCACCGACGCGATCAAATCCACCTCCACCGTCGCGCTCTTGGGCAGCTGCAGCACGCCTACCGACGTGCGGGTGTGGGCTCCTGCCTCTCCCAGCACGGCAAACAGCACTTCTGACGCACCATCGGCCACCTCGCTTTGCTGAGTGAAGGTGGGTGCCGACTGCACATACACGGTGATGCGCAAAATGGATTGCACGGCATCGAGCGATCCCAGCGAGCGCTGCAGCAAGGCCAACGCACGCATCGCACACACTTTGGCGGCTGTTTGCGCGGCGGCCAGCGAGGCCCCGGCACCCGCAGCGCCGGTGACCACCACGGTGTCGCCCACGCGCGGGATCTGCCCGCTCAGGTAGATATGGTGGCCGTCGCGCACCAGCGGGACGTAGTTGCCACCAATCTTGATCTCTCCATCAAAGCTATAGCCCAGCGCCTGGGCTTGTTCCTGGAATCGTGCATCGCGTGACATTGAAATGGGTCTCCTGCAAAAAAAAGGCCTTCGCTGCGGTCTACATGAAGCGCGCAAAAGGGTCTACCAGCGAGGCGATCGACACCGCGCCGGGCGCTACGCCAGCGTCACGCCGCGCAGACTCGGGTACCACAGCCACCGGCACGGCAGGCAAGGGCTGCATGCGCCGGCCATACACGCGCTGCACGCGGTCGTCGAGCGTGGGATGGGTGTCCAGCCAGCGCGCCATGCGGCTGCCGCCATCCACATCCACCAACAGCATGTGCTGCACGGCCGGATGGGCCAGGCCGGTGTGGACGGGGTTCTCGGCATACCCGGCCGGGGTGTCGCGGCACTGGGCCATCACCTTGCGCAGCACACCGCCCAGGCCGTCGCGGCTGCGTGTCCATTGGACTGCGCGCGCGTCGGCCAGGTACTCTCGCTGGCGCGACACGGCGGCCTTGAGCATGCGCCCCGTGAGCCAGCCCGCAAAACCCGCCACCATGATGGCCGACCCAAACCACCAGGACAGGCCATGTCGCTCTCGCATCGTGTCGCCAAAGTTGTAGACCAGCTCCAGCCCGAACACCATGCCCGCCAGCCGCATCTTCAGGCGCGTGTCGCCCTCGTGCAGATGGCTCAGCTCATGGGCCACCATGCCCTGCATTTCTTCGCGGGTGAGGTAGTCCAAGGCACCCTGCGTCACGGCAATGACGGCGTCGCTCTCGTCCCACCCCGCAGCAAACGCATTGATGGCATCGGTGCGCGGCATGACCATGATCTGCGGGCGCGGCATGTGCGCGGCAATGCACAACTCGTCCACGATGTTGGACAACCGCTGCTCGGCGTGCGACAGCGTGGGCCGCAACTCGCGCGCGCCCACACGGCGGGCCAGCTTGACGCCGCCCGCACGCAAGTTGGACGTCTCGACCCACCAGCCGCCCAGCACCAGCATCAGCGAGACACCCACATTGGCGGCCAGAAAACCTTGTGGAAACGGCAAGTGCACCGGCAGCACTGCGGCCATCAACCACCAGGCCAGCGCCAGGGCAGCATGCACCGCCACCACCAGACTGGCCACCGCAAGCGCAAAGCCCAGCAGCAGGCGGCGGGTCTCGCTGCGCGCGTTGTGCTGGTGGTCCCAGAACTTCATGGGAGCGGGGGTGTAAAAGTCAGAACTTCACGCGGGG
>NZ_JADHVT010000106.1 GCF_016783915.1 Acidovorax sp. | reverse complement strand
CGCTGCCGCTACCCGCTGGAGGTGTTGACCGCGCTGCGCGCCGTGTGGCCGGCCGACAAGCCGCTGAGCGTGCGTATCTCCGCGCACGACTGGCTCCCAGATGGCAACACCGCCGACGACGCCATCGTTTTCGCGCGGCTGTTCAAGCAGGCAGGCGCAGACCTGATCGACGTGTCCTCCGGCCAGACCACGCGCAACTCCCGCCCGGTGTATGGCCGCATGTACCAGACACCGTTTGCCGACCGCATCCGCAACGAGGTGGGCATTGCCACCATGGCCGTGGGTGCGATCACCGAGGCCGACCATGCCAACAGCATCATCGCGGCCGGCCGCGCAGACCTGTGTGCCATCGCCCGCCCCCACCTGGCCGACCCGGCCTGGACGCTGCACGCCGCCGCGCAACTGAGCCCCGTGGCCGCAACGCACACCGACTGGCCCGTGCAGTACACCAGCGGCCGTGACCAGATGCTGCGCGAAATTTCCAAGCAAAAGCAGGCGCAAGCGCTAGTGAATCAAGCGCCGACTGCTAAAAAAATAGAAGCAATCGAGTAAACCACCATGGACCTCGAAGCCCGCCTGCACGGCGCCGCCCCCAGCGAACATCCCGAGGCCCTGCGCCTGTGGCTGCGCCTGCTCACCTGCACCCAGCTCATCGAAAAGCAGGTGCGCAGCCACCTGCGCGCGCAGTTCGACACCACCTTGCCGCGCTTTGACCTGATGGCGCAGCTGGAGCGCGCGCCGGACGGCATGAAGATGAAGGAACTCTCGCGCCGCATGATGGTGACGAGCGGCAACATCACCGGCATCACCGACCAGCTCGTGGCCGAAGGACTGGTGGAGCGCATGGACGTGGAGGGCGACCGCCGCGCGTACCTCGTGCGCCTCACGCCGCAAGGCCGCGAGCAGTTCAACACCATGGCGCGCCAGCACGAGCAATGGATCGTCGAGGCCTTTGCCACGCTGGGCGAGCGCGACATCGCCACCTTGTACCGCTTGCTGGGCAAGGTGAAGGAACACACACAAAACAATTCTTTGGAGACAGCCGAATGAAGCACTACATCGGGGCGAGCAACCCCATGCGCGAGCAGTTCAACCCGCAGGCCAGCTATGTGGCCGAGCATTTCGCGTGGAGCTTTGCCGACGGTGTGGGCACCGTCACGCTCAACCGGCCGGACCGCAAGAACCCGCTCACCTTCCAGAGCTATGCCGAGTTGCGCGACTTCTTCTACGCGCTGCGCTTTGCCACCGATGTGAAGGCCATCGTGGTCACCGGTGCGGGCGGCAACTTCTGCTCGGGCGGCGACGTGCACGAAATCATCGGCCCGCTGACCACCATGACCATGCCCGAGCTGCTGGAGTTCACGCGCATGACGGGCGACCTGGTGAAGGCCATGCGCGCCTGCCCGCAGCCCGTGCTGGGCGCCATCGACGGCATCTGCGCCGGTGCGGGGGCCATGATGGCGCTGGCCTGCGACATGCGCTACGGCACCGAGGCGACCAAGACCGCCTTTTTGTTCACCCGCGTGGGCCTGGCCGGCGCCGACATGGGCGCCTGCGCACTGCTGCCCCGCATGATCGGCCAGGGCCGCGCCAGCGAGCTGCTGTTCACCGGCCGCGCGATGACCGCGCACGAAGGCCTGGCCTGGGGCTTCTTCAACGACCTGTATGAAAGCGCCGACCTGCTGGCCAACGTGCAAGCCACTGCGCGCGCGCTGGCCAGCGGCCCCACCTTTGCCCACGGCATGACCAAGACCATGCTGAGCCAGGAGTGGAGCATGACCATCGAGCAGGCTATCGAGGCCGAGGCGCAGGCCCAGGCCATCTGCATGCAGACCGAAGACTTCCGGCGTGCGTACGAGGCGTTTGCCGCCAAGCAAAAGCCCGTGTTTCAGGGAGATTAAGAAGGTGTGAACGAACCCGCCATGCCCGCTCATCCCGCCAAAACACACCCGCTCGTCGTTGCAAATGCTCGCCATAGCTCAGGCTATGGCTGTGCTTTGCGCCTAGATCGGCCGCGTTTTCGCAGTCTGCTCGGCCACGCCGGGCTCATCCACACCTTCTAACCATGCACGTCGCAACACCCCCAGCCCCCCGCCCGCCATCGACGGCGCACCTGGCCCTGCCCTTTTTTGACGACGCTCACCGCGCGCTGGCTGAGGGCCTGGTGCCCTGGGCGGCCGCGCAAGAGGTGGATGAAACCGATGACCGCGCCGCCTGCCGCGACTGGGTGCAGCGCCTGGGCGCGGGCGGCTGGCTGCGCTACTGCGTGCCCGCCGCACACGGCGGCGCGCTGCCCGCACTCGACTCGCGTGCGCTGGTGCTGCTGCGCGAGACCCTGGCCTACCACTCGCCACTGGCGGACTTCGCGTTTGCAATGCAGGGGCTGGGCAGCGGAGCGATCACGCTGGCGGGCAGCCCCGCGCAGCAAGCGCACTACCTGCAGGGTGTGGCGCGTGGCGAGTTGATAGCGGCGTTTGCGCTGAGCGAGCCCGAGGCGGGGTCAGACGTGGGTGCTATGCAAACCATAGCTGTGAGCGCAGATTCCACTGGCGCTACAGGCACTTTTCGCTTGAACGGCACCAAGACCTGGATCAGCAACGGCGGCATCGCAGACTTCTACTGCGTGTTCGCCAAGACCGATCCGGCGGGTGGCACGCGCGGCATAAGCGCCTTCATCATCGATGCGAACACGCCGGGGCTCGACACCTCGCGCCACATCCACGTGATGGCGCCCCACCCGCTGGCCACGCTGCAGTTCACCAACTGCAACGTGCCCGCCACCGCGCTGCTGGGCGACGAGAACGGCGGCTTCAAGCTGGCCATGCGCACGCTGGATATCTTTCGCGCATCGGTCGCCGCCGCCGCGCTGGGCATGGCGCGCCGCGCACTGGCCGAGGCCGTGCACCACGCCCGCCAGCGCCGCATGTTCGGCCAGACGCTCGCGGACTTTCAGCTCACGCAGGCCAAGATCGGCGAGATGGCCGCGCTGGTGGACAGCGCCGCGCTGCTCACCTACCGCGCGGCCTGGCTGCGCGACACCGGCCAGGCGCGCGTCACTGCCGAGGCGGCCATGGCCAAGATGGCCGCCACCGAAAACGCCCAGCGGGTGATCGACATGGCTCTGCAGTTGCACGGCGGGCGCGGCGTGGAGGTAGGCAGCAAGGTCGAGTCGCTGTACCGCGACATCCGCTCACTGCGCATCTACGAAGGCGCCACCGAAGTGCAGCAGCTCATCATCGGCAAGGCCGCTCTGCAGGAGCAACACGACATGAGCACCAGCAGCAGCACCGCCCCCTCCGCCCAGCCCGACCATTTCGTGCACGACCGCCTGCCCCCACCCGAGGCCTGGCCCACGCTGCGCTACGACCTGCCCGAGCTGCAGATCGCCAACCAGGCCAACCTGGTGCAGGCTTTGTTTGACCAGGCCGAACGTGCGGGCCACATCGACCGTCCCTTGCTGCGCGGACCGCACCGCACGTACACCCACCGCGACGCCCGCACCGAGGCCGCGCGCATTGCCGAGGTGCTGACGCAGGACCACGGTCTCGTGCCCGGCAACCGCGTGCTGCTGCGCGGCGGCAATACGGTGGAGATGGCGCTGGCCTGGCTGGGTACCGTCTACGCGGGGCTGGTGGCGGTGGCGACCATGCCGCTGCTACGCGCGGGCGAGCTGGGCAGCATCATCGACCGCGCCCAGCCCACGCTGGCGCTGTGCGACGGCCGCCTGCTGGCCGAGCTGCAGGCCGCGCAGACGCAGCACCCCGTGCTCGCCACCATCGTGCCGTTTCACACCGCGCCGGACGCAGCCGACCTGCTGCAGCGCGCGCAAGGCAAGCCCGGCACCACGCCGCCCTGCCCCATGTCGGCGGACGACATCGCGTTGATGGCCTTCACGTCCGGCACCACAGGTTCCCCCAAGGCGGCCGTGCATACGCACCGCGATGTACTGGCAGGCTGCGAGGCCTGGCCGCGCCATGTACTCAGGGCCACGCCCGATGACATCGTGGCCGGCTCGCCGCCGCTGGCGTTCACCTTTGGCCTGGGCGGCTTGCTGGTGTTTCCGATGTGGGCCGGGGCCAGCGTGTACTTCCCCGACCAGCCCTACACGCCCGAAACCATGGTGCGGCTGATGCGCGACGCGGGCGTGACCATCTGCTACACCGCCCCCACCTTCTACCGGCAGATGGCGCCGTTCGCCAAGCAGATCGGACTGCCCCAGCTGCGCACCAGCGTGAGCGCGGGCGAAGGCCTGCCCGACGCCACGCGCCAGCTGTGGAAGGAGGCCACCGGCCTCGACATGACGGACGGCATCGGCGCCACCGAAATGTTCCACATCTTCATTTCCTCGCCCGGCGGTGAGAGCCGGCGCGGCGCCATCGGCAAGGTGGTGCCCGGCTACACCGCCAAGGTGGTGGACGACGATGGCAACGAGCTGCCACGCGGCACCGTGGGCAAGCTCGCAGTGATCGGCCCCACGGGCTGCAAGTACCTGGATGACCCGCGCCAGGCCAAGTACGTGAAGGACGGCTGGAACTACCCGGGCGATGCGTTCACACAAGACGCGGACGGCTACTTCTTCTACCAGGCGCGCGACGACGACATGATCATCACCGCCGGCTACAACGTGGGCGGCCCCGAGGTGGAAGACGCCCTGCTGCGCCACCCGGCCGTGGCCGAGTGTGGCGTGATCGGCGTGCCCGACGAGGAACGCGGCATGGTGGTCAAGGCCATCTGCGTTTTGAAGCCTGGCCACACGGGCGATGCCGCCATGGTCAAGACCTTGCAGGACCATGTGAAAGCCACCATCGCCCCGTTCAAATACCCGCGCGTGGTGGAGTTTGTGGCGGCCCTGCCCCGCACCGAAACCGGCAAGCTCCAGCGCTTCAAGCTGCGCCAGGGTGCTGGCGCCTCGCCATCGCCCTCCCCCACAAAAACAACGACATGACGATGAAAAACACCCTTTTGCAGCCCGAGGGCTGGGTCACCCCCAAGGGCTACGCCAACGGCGTGGCAGCCCGCGGCACCATGGTCTTTACCGGCGGCCAGATCGGCTGGAATGCGCAGCAGCAGTTTGAGAGCGACGACTTCATCGACCAGACGAGGCAGACGCTGCTGAACGTGCGGGCGGTGCTGGAGGCTGGCGGCGCAGGCCCCGAACACCTGGTGCGGCTGACCTGGTACGTGACCGACCGCAACGAATACAACAGCCGCTTGAAGGAGCTGGGCGCGGTCTACCGCGAGGTGCTGGGCAAGAACTTTCCGGCCATGGCCTGCGTGCAGGTGGCGGGGCTCATGGAAGAGCGCGCGAAGATCGAGATTGAAGCAACCGCTGTAATCCCGGACTGAGCTTTTCCAGCCACCGCTGTAGCGCTTGCCCATACAGAATGAACGCCAGCGCCGCCCCAATCAACGGCAGCGCGGCAAACACCCAGCCCGTCAGCAGCTCGCCCCCCAGCGCCACGCCCACCAGCAAAGCCACTGCAGGGTTCACAAACGAATAGCTGCCCGCCAGCGCGGCCGACGTGTTCTGCAGCAGCCACAGATACGCATTGAGCGCTACCAAGGTGCCAAACACCAGCAGGTAGACCCACGCCGCCCACGACTTGGCTGTGACCTGGCCCAGGGCGCTCAACGGCTCAAACCACAACGCCACCAGCAGCCCCATGGCGCCCCCGACCAGCCACTGCGCGGCAGATGCCATGGCCGGGGCGGGCAACGACAGCTTGCGCGATGCATACGAGCCCACGCTCCAGCACAGCGGAGCACCAAAGGCCAGCAACGCCCCCAGCCAGGTGGCCGAAAAATCGCCCTCCAGCGCCAGCAGCAGCGCACCCACCACGCCCAAGGCCAGGCCGATCCAGCTGGTGAACGGCACGCGCTCGCCGCCCCAGCGCGACCACAGCGCCAGCCACATGGGCATGGTGGTGACCACCGTGGCCATCAGGCCCGAGCCAATGCCCAGCTTCTGCGCAAAGCCCATCAAGTTCATGGCCAGAAACACCATGCAGCCACCCACCACGGCCGAGTTGCGCCATTGCACGCGCGTGGGCAATGCATGGCCTTGCCACAGCGCAATCAGCAGCATTACGCCCCCAGCGCACAGAAATCGGATCGCATTCATCAGCAGTGGCGGCATGCTCTGCAGCGCAATGCCAATGGCGAAATAGGTGGTGCCCCAGACGATGTAGACCAACAGCAGAGCCAGGGCCACCGCCCAGCTGCGCTGTGATTGGGCTTGCGCGTTGAAAATTGCCGGCATATTCTTCACCTGACCGAATAATTTATGGAAACCGTGAGGTTTTCGGAATTTTTACCAAAATCGACCGGCTATGCAAGCAAATATTCAGACAGACGACATGGACGCCAGAATTATTTCGGCGCTGGGAGCCGATGGCCGACGTTCGTATGCCGATGTGGGGGCCGAAGTCGGGCTGTCCACCGCCGCCGTGCACGAGCGCGTGAAGAAGCTGCTGGACAAGGGCGTGATCCGCCGGTTTTCGATCAGCGTGGATCCGGAGCGTGTGGGGCTGAACTTCACCGCGTTCGTGGCGATCCGCAACGACGGCGGCATCCACTGCCGCGACGTGGCGCCCCGCCTGCGCGCCATGCCTCAGGTCGAAGAGCTGCACAGCGTGGCGGGCGAATACGACTTTCTGGCCAAGATCCGCACCACCCATGCCCGCGCGCTGGAAGACGTGATCTACGAGATCAAAGCCATCGCGGGCGTGGCCCGCACCACCAGCACGGTGGTGCTCAACACCGAGTTTGAGGACCGGCCGCTGGACCTGGGCTGGGTGAACGCTGACAAAGGCGGCTGACAACCGTGGCGGCCCATGAACCCCAGCAGCCCTGCCGCGTAGCGAGCAGCAGATCACGGCGACGGGCCCGCCACCGAACAAGGCACCCCTGGATCTTCGTATTCCAGCTGGGTTGCCACCCACTGGCGCGTAGCCACCCCGTAGCGCTGGCCGATCGCCTGCAGGCTGTGGTCCAGCACACAGGCGGGGTGCACGGCCTCGTCCAGCAAGACCTTCGTCGCCGACGCATCGGGCGGCGAAGCCCGCAGCACCAGGCCGCTGCGCAGGTGCAAGGGGCTGGCATGGGCGTGCACCGCCTCGGCGCGTGAGCGGTAGGTGCGCGACCATGCATCGGCCGCCAGGGCCAGCGCCACATCGTCCACCCCGTCCACCACGGGGATGTCGATGCGCTCATGCCGCCAAAAAAGCAGGGTATTGACCGACAGGGCCCACACATGCGCAGGCGCGAGACCAAATAGCTCGCTGCGGTGTGCACTGTCCCAGGACGGAATGCCCAGTTCGGCCGCCACGGCATGCGCCCTCTCAGCACCCGCCAGCGCCTGCACCAAGGCCAGCGACACGGGCAGAGACGCTGACACGCCCGTGGTGGTCACCACAGGCCCGTCGGCCACATAGCGCCGCCCGGGAACATGCACTGCACCCGCGTGGCGCCGCAACAAGGTGCTGCGGTCATACCAGTGCCCGGCAAAGCGGCGCCCATCCAGCAGCCCCGCCCGGCCCAACACGCGCGCCCCCGCGCAGATGCCGACCACCACGGCGCCTTTGGCTGCCTGGGCCCGCAACCACGCCAGCACGGCCGGGTCGTCATCGGTGTGCAGGGCTGGCACCACCACAATGTCTGCGCCCTGAGGATACGTGGCGTCAAACGCCGCGAAGCTGTGTGACACCTCCACTTGCAGCGCAGGCATCAACGTGACAGGGCCTGCGCGGGGGGCCACCGCTTCCACCACGCCAACCTGGGCCTGTTGCAGCACGGCATGGGGCACCAGGAAGTCGGTGGTTTCCGTGCCCTCGTTCAATGCCAGCACGGCAATCACGGGCGCCGCGGCCCCGGCCAGCGGAGGCCGCAGGGCCAACGACAGCGGTGCAGCAGCACCTGCCTCCTGGGCCGCTCCCGTGGACTGCACAGCGCCCGCTTCTGCACCCACAGCCCACACCACCATCGCTATCAGGCCCATGCCCAGCCCCCCCATCCAACGCCACAATATCGCCACGTCCCGCCTCCTGTTGACACCCATTCTTCGCCACGTTTAACGGCCCCAGCTTAGGTTGCGTCTTGATGTCTTGCCATGCCAAATCTGCCGCAGTTCCTGCCACCCTCACAGGCGCCGGCCCTTGCCGCGACGTAGTCCTGCTGGCGTTTGAAGGGGTGGAGGCCATCGACATTGCGGCACCCGCCAGCGCGTTCAGCAAGGCCGCGCTTGCGGTGCCAGGGACTTATCGTGTGCACATGGCGTCACCCCGTGGCGGCGCTGTAGGCACCAACGCGGGGTTTGCGTTGGCCAACACCTTGCCCATGCACTCCGTGAGCGGCCCCATTGACACACTGATCGTGGCGGGTGGTGAGGAAGACGCGCTGCGCCGCGCCATCTACGAGGACGGAGTGGGCAGATGGCTGGCCCAGGCTGCACAAAGGTCCAGGCGCGTGGCCAGCGTGTGCACGGGCGCCTTTGCGCTGGCTGCCGCAGGCCTGCTGGAGGGGTGCCAGGTGACCACCCACACCAATGCCTGCGACCTGCTCGCCCAACTGTGCCCCGGCGCACAGGTGCAGCGCGACCGCATCTTTGTGCGCGATGGCGCACTGTGGACATCGGCCGGTGTGACCACCGGGCTGGACATGGCCCTGGCACTCATCGAAGAAGACCTGGGCCGCGCCGCGGCCATGCAGATCGCCCGGGACCTGGCGGTGTTCACGCTGCGCTCAGACACAGCGCCGCAATTGAGCCCCGCACTGCTAGCGCAGGCCGATGCATCGGCCCGCCTGCGCGAGCTGATGGCCTGGATCCAGGGGCACCTGACCCACGACCTGTCGGTGGACGCACTGGCCCAGCGTGCGCACATGAGCCCCCGCAACTTCGCGCGTACGTTTGCGGAGCAAGCCCACTGCCCGCCAGCCCGCTTCGTGGCCCAGGTGCGGGCGCAGCATGCGGCGGCCCTTCTGCGACAGACCGACTGGCCCCAGGAGAAGATCGCGGCACGCAGCGGCTTCGGCTCCGTGGATGCGATGGTGCGTGCGATGCAGCAGCACCTGGGGATTGCGCCAGGGCAGTGCCGTGCGGCCAACAGGCTGGCCTGACCGGTCGCGGCACCGCGCTGTGACACCGATGCGGTCAGTCGCCCTGTGGAGGGACCACGTTCAGTGCGCCAAGGCGGCCTCGGGAACGAGGGCCAACCGTTCCACCCAGGCCATGTAGTAGCACAGTGGCTGCGTGACCAGCCCCGGCACCTTGGCATGGTCGTCATAGCGGCGCAGGCGGATGGCCTCCTGCGCAAAGGGCTGGGCCGCAAACTGCATTGCTTCTTGGGGTGTGAAGGCGCCCCCTTGCAACACCAGGCTGTGCTGCGACGCAGGCGACAGCGTCTCCCAGTACCCAGGCTCCATGGTGCACAGATAGCGCTTGGCATCCACATGCAGGCGGATGGGCTCCAGCACCGCGTCGGGCAGCAGTCCACGCAAGAACGGGATGGCCATGTACTGGTGCAGGTCGTCCTGCTCGGCCGTGTCGCCCACCGGTGCCAGCAGGTGTCCTAGGTCGTGCAGCAGGGCAGCTACGACCGTGGCTGGGGTTTCGCCCGATTTTTCGGCCCACTGCGCGCACTGCAGTGCGTGCTCCAGCTGGCTGACCGCCTCGCGGCCGTACTGGTTCACGCCCCGCGTGGCGAGCAAGTGGGCAACGTCTTCAAGGCTCAGTGCCATGGTGTGCTCCTTGTCAGACCAGTGCCTTGCGGATGCGGGCCGATACCAGGTCGATGGCACTCACGGTGACCACGATGATGAGCATGACCGCGCAGGTTTCGGCGTACTGGAAGCCCCGGATGATTTCCCACAGCACCACCCCAATGCCCCCTGCGCCCACCATGCCCACCACAGAGGCCGATCGCACGTTGGCTTCAAAGCGGTAGAGCGTGTACGAGATCCACAGCGGCATGACCTGCGGAATCACGCCATAAATGATCTCGTGCAGCGCGCTCGCACCGGTGGATCGGATGCCTTCCACAGGCTGCGGGTCAATCGCCTCTACGGCTTCTGAGAACAGCTTGGCCAAGGTACCCGAGGTGTGGATCCACAGGGCCAGGACTCCCGCAAATGGACCCAGGCCTACGGCCACCACGAACAGCATGGCGAACACCATTTCGTTGATGGCACGGCACGCGTCCAGCACACGGCGCACCGGCTGGTACACCCACCAGGGCACGATGTTGGACGAGGCCAGCAGCGCCAGCGGCACGGCGGTGACCACCGCCAGCGCCGTGCCCCACAGCGCGATCTGCAAAGTGACCAGCATCTCCTGCACATAGATCTGCCACTGCGCAAAATTGGGCGGAAAGAACTCCGCCGCATAGCTGACCATGTTGCCCGAGTCGTTCCACAGATCGAGCGGGCGCATGTCGGCGCCCTTCCAGGACGCCGCCAGCAACACCAGCAGGATGCCCCACGACAGGTACCAGGCCAGGCTGCGCTTGGGCGACGAGGTGCTGGCCAGTGTGGCCAGCGAGGGATTCAAAGCAGAGGACATGGAGACACCCGGGCCGCAACTAAAAACCTATGGACTACTTCAACGACGCCAGCTGCTGGTCGATCTCGGCCAGGCGGGTCTTCTTGTCGGCATCGGCCAGCGTGGCGTCGGACTCGATCTTGTTGCGCTTGCCGAACAGGTCCAGTTGGCGGATGGGTGTGAGCTGTGCGTTGGTCGATGGCTTGAAGCCAGACAACTTGGAGATCTTCATCACGATCTCCTTCTCGCGCGCATCGGTCTTGGCGTAGTTGTAGAAGAAGTCGCGGATCTTGGTCTTGGTGGCCTCGGGCAAGTCCTTGCGCATTACCAGCGGGTCCAGCGGAATCAGGGGCGAGGTCCAGACGATCTTGATGTCCTTGAACTTCTCGGGTTGGCGCTCCTTGATCTTTTCGAGGTTCTCGCTGTTGTTGGTGGCCACATCGACCTGCTTGTTGGCCACGGCCAGCGCGTTGGTCTCGTGGTTGGCGCTGCGCGTGATCTTGAAGTGCGTCTTCGCGTCGATCTTGTTCTGCGCAAAGGCGTAGTAGCCGGGCACCAGGAAGCCCGAGGTGGAGTTGGGGTCGCCGTTGCCAAAGCTCAGCGACTTGCCGTTCTTGAGCACGTCATCCAGCGTGGCCAGGGGACTGTCCTTGTGCACGATGAGGTGCGAGTAGTAGCCCTGCGTGCCGTCGGCGTTCACCATCTGCGCAAAGACTTCGCCATTGGCGCGGTCCACGGCTTCCATGGCCGACTTGTTGCCCAGCCAGGCCACCTGCATCTTGTTGAAGCGCATCGCTTCGATGAGGCCGGCGTAGTCAGACGCAAAGAAGGCATTGATCTTCAGGCCGGTCTGCTTGGCCATGTCATCCAGCAGGGGCTGCCAGTCGGCCTTGAGGTTTTGCGAGGCCTCGGTCGAGATCATGCCGAAGTTGATGTCCTGGGCCAACGCGCCCGTGGTCAAACCCAGCCCGAGTGTCAGGGCGGCACACAGTTTCTTGAACATGTTGAAAACTCCAGAGAAAGGAATTGAAAAGAAACAAAAGACCGTTCAGGCGGTCTGGACCATGGCGGGCGTCCATTGCGGCGCGGGCGTTGGTGCATGCACGGGTGCTGTGTGGGCACCCGCTGCATCTGACAGAATTTCGTCGGCGTGCACGCCATAGAGGCTGCGCAGCAAGGCGGGCGTGAGGGCCGCCGAGGGGCCGTCGTATACCACCTGGCCGTGGTGCAAGGCCACCACGCGGGGGCAGTATTTGATGGCCACATCCACCTGGTGCAGCGACACGATGACGGTGCAACGGTCCTCGCGGTTGATGCGTGCCAGGATGTCCATGACCTTGCGCGAGGACTCCGGGTCGAGCGAGGCAATGGGCTCGTCGGCCAGCACCACCTTGGCGCCCTGTACCAGCGTGCGTGCAATGGCCGCGCGCTGCTGCTGCCCGCCGGACAAGGTGGAGGCACGTTGTGCATGGCACTCGGCAATGCCCACGCGGGCCAGGGCTTCAAGTGCCAGGGCACGCTCGTGCGGCTTGAACATGCGCAGCCAGCCGCGCCAGCGGGGCGTGCGGTGCAACAGGCCCACCAACACATTCATCAGCACGGGCAAACGGTCTACCAGGTTGAACTGCTGGAACACGAAACCCACCTGCGAACGCACCTTGCGGATGTCGCTGTGGATGCGCCCACCCTGCTGTACGCACCGGCCATCCACCTCGATCAGTGAATCACTGGTCGCGTCGGCCACCACCAGGCCCGCCACATGGCGCAGCAGGGTGGACTTGCCGGAGCCCGAGGCACCGATCAGCGCCACCATCTCGCCGCGCTGTACGGTGAGGTTGATGTCGCGAAGGGCGTGTTTGCCGTTGGCGAAATGCTTGTTCAGTTGGTGGATGTGCAGTGCGGCAGTCATGGCAGCCTCCTGGGGGGTTAAGTCGTCTAGACAACCGAAGTGTGGTTGCCACGCGTGACAGTGCTTTGACAGTTGGGAGAAGTTTGGATGTCAGAGCGCGGTCTACAGCACGCGCTGCCCTTCGCGCCAAACACCCCTCACCACGGCCTGGCGGCCACCGTCGGGCAACTCAGCCATGTGCACCTGCACCAGGTCGGCGCGCAGGCCCGGTGCTAGCTCGCCGCGATCGGCCATGCCTGCCGCCTTGGCCGGGTTGCGGGTGACCGTGGCTACAGCCTGTGGCAGGGGCAGGATGTCGTCATGCACCAGCCGCATCACCGCGCTCAGCAGGCTGCCAGGCACATAGTCGGACGAGAGGATGTCCAGCAGCCCCAGCCGCGCCAGATCGGACGCCGCTACATTGCCCGAGTGCGATCCGCCGCGCACCACGTTGGGCCCGCCCATTACGGTGAGCAAGCCACGCTCATGCGCCGCCTGGGCAGCTGCCAACGTGGTGGGGAACTCCGACATCGCCGCGCCCTCCGCATGGGCCTGCTCCACATGCGCCACCGTGGTGTCGTCGTGGCTGGCCAGCGAGATGCCGTGCGTGCGACAGTAGTCCACAAAGTACGCCCGGTGCGGCTCGGCGTACTGCGCCTGCAGCGTGGCAGCATGTGCCACCTGGCGCTCGAACTTCTCGGCGCTCCAGCCCTTTTTTCCGGTGTAGTAGGTGCGCGCCTGCTCAATGTTCTCCCACTGCCGCTGGCCCGGGGTATGGTCCATCAGAGAGATAAGCGACAGGCGCGGGTGGCCGTGGAACGGCTCGAACAGCTCGATGGTATTGGGCGCGGGCAGCTCGCAGCGCACATGCAGGTGGTGGTCGGCACGCAGCAGGTTGCGCTCGGTGCAGGTGTCGATGGTGTCGAGCACGCGGTTCCAGGCGCTGCCACGCAGGCTGTCCACATCGGCCTCGCCCACACCCAGTGCATCCAGCACCGTGGTGATGCCTGCGGCCGCAATCTCGGCATCGTGCGCCAGCAAGGCAGGCATCTCGGCCCATTGCACTTTGGGGCGCGGCATGAGGTGGCGCTCGAAGTTGTCGGTGTGGATTTCCACCAGCCCGGGCAGCAGGTAGTCACCGCCGATGTCAATGCCCTGCAGGGCGGATGTGCCACCGCCGTCCACCGACGTGATGCGCCCACCATCCATATGCAGACTGCCCCGCACCACTTCGCCCGGCAGCACCATGCGGGCGTTCTTGAACACGGTCGCGGTCATGCTGATGCCCCCCGAAAGTCGCCCACGTTCACGCGGCGCGTGGCCACGGCTGCACCCACCTGGGCGTCGTGAAAAATGCCAACCAAGGCAGCGCCACGCTCCACCGCCTCGCGGATCATGGCAATCACGGTCTCGGTGTTGGCCGCATCGAGCGATGCGGTGGGCTCGTCCAGCAGCAACAACGGCTTGGGCTTGATCATGTTGCGGGCGATGTTGATGCGCTGCTGCTCACCGCCGGAGAACGTGGCAGGCGGCAGGTGCCACAACCGCTCGGGGATGCGCAGGCGGGTCAGCCACCGGCGGGCGGCCTCTCGCGCAGCCTCGATGCCTGCAGGGTCGTCGCCCACGTCTTCGGCCAGCGGCTCGGCCACCACATCCAAGGCCGACACACGCGGGATGACCCGAAGGAACTGGCTCACATAACCCACGGTGTCGCGCCGCAGCTGCACCAGCGCACGCGGTGTGGCCTGGGTCACGTCCACCACGGCGCCATCGGCGGAGCGCACGGTGATGCTGCCCGCATTGGCGCGGTAGTTGGCGTAGATCATCTTGAGCAGCGTGCTTTTGCCCATGCCCGAGGGGCCGTC
This sequence comes from Acidovorax sp., assembly GCF_016783915.1. GTDB lineage: Bacteria > Pseudomonadota > Gammaproteobacteria > Burkholderiales > Burkholderiaceae_C > Acidovorax. The sequence goes on along the minus strand of NZ_JADHVT010000106.1, from coordinate 2,937 downwards.
GAGCACCACACATTCACCCGGCCGGACGGCCAGGTCCACCTGGGCCAGCACAGGCAGTTCGATGCCATTCTGGTGGTGCAGGGTAAAGCGCTTGGCCACCCCTTGCATCTGAAGAATGGGAGCAATGGAAGGCTGGTTCATGGCTGCAGTACCGAAGAAACGAGGAGCTGGGTGTAGGGGTGTTGCGGGTCGTCGAGTACCTGGTCGGTCAGTCCGGCCTCCACCACCCGGCCGCGCTGCATGACCACCATGCGGTGCGCCAGCAGGCGCGCCACGGCCAGGTCGTGCGTGACCACAATGGCCGCCAGCTGCATTTGCCGCGTGAGCTGCCGCAGCAGGTCCAGGAGGCGCGCCTGCACTGATACATCGAGACCCGAGGTCGGTTCGTCCATGAACACCAGGCGCGGCTGGGTGACCAGGTTGCGGGCAATCTGCAGACGCTGGCGCATACCACCCGAGAAGGTGCGTGGCGCATCGTCGATGCGCGCAGCGTCGATCTCCACGCGCTGAAGCCATTCTGTGGCCGTGGCGCGCAGGCGGCCGTAGTGGCGCTCGCCCAGTCCCATGAGGCGCTCGCCCACGTTGGCGCCGGCAGATACATCCATGCGCAGGCCGTCAGCGGCGTTCTGGTGCACAAAGCCCCAGTCGGTGCGGGCCAGCAGGCGCTGCTGCGCTTCGGTCATGGCATAGATGTCCTGCAGCTCGCCACTGCGCTGGCGGAACTGCACCGTACCCTCGTCCGGAGCGCTGCGCGCCGCAATGGCGTTGAGCAGCGTGGACTTGCCGGAGCCCGACTCGCCGACCACGGCGAGCACCTCGCCAGGCCACAGGTCAAAGGACGCGCCTTGCAGCGCCACGCGGTCGCCGTAGCGCTTGCTGACATTGCGCACGCTCAGCAGCGGCGCAGCAGGTTCGGGGTGGTTCATGTGAGGGTCTCGACGACAAAGCTCAGGCCATGCTGCGCAAAGCCCAGGGATTCATAAAAGGCATGGGCGCCCTTGCGGCGGGCGCTGGACGAGAGCGCGAGCTTGTAGCAGCCCGCCTCGCGCGCCTGCTGCATCGCATGGGCCATCATCCGGCGGCCAATGCCACGGCCCTGCTGGTCCTGTGCCACCACCACGTCTTCAACGATGGCCGAGGGCGCCCCCCGGTGGGCCAGGTTATGCATGATGAGCAGCGCATAGGTGCCCACCACTGCATCGTGCTGCGCAGGGTCACAGGCCACCCACAGGCGGTAGCTGGGGTAGCGCGCAAACTGGGCCCAAACGGCCTGGGCTTCGTCCAGGGTCAACACATCTGCGGGGCTGTCTTCAATGGCTGCATACAGGGCCAGCACGTTCTCCAGGTCATCGCGCCGGGCTTCGCGAATGGGCACGGTGCTCATGCGGCGCCGCCTTCCACCTGCGCTGATTCGGCTTGCTGCGCCTGGCGCTCCTGGCAATAGTCCGAGTCGGAACACACATGCATTCGCCCGCCCTGGTCGTCGGTAATCACTTCGTCCAGAAAGCTGTCGGTGGCGCCACACAGCGCGCAGGCAGCGTCCCAGCGCTGCACTTCAAAAGGGTGGTCCTCAAAACCCAGACTCTCCACCGGCGTGTAAGGCGGCACGGCGTAGATGCGCTTTTCGCGCCCCGCACCAAACAGCTGCAGCGCGGGATTCATGTGCATCTTGGGGTTGTCGAACTTGGGGATGGGCGACGGCGCCATCACATACCGCCCGTTCACCAACACGGGGTAGTCGTACGTGGTGGCAATGTGGCCGTAGCGCGCGATGTCTTCGTAGAGCTTGACGTGCATGAGCCCGTACTCGGCCAGGCCATGCAGCGTACGCGTCTCAGTCTCGCGCGGTTCCAGGCGCTGCATGGGTTCGGGCACCGGCACTTGGTAGACGATGACCTGGCCTTCGGCCAGCGGCGTCTCGGGGATGCGATGGCGCGTCTGGATCAGCGTGGCCTCGCGCGTGCGGGTGGTGGTGGCCACCGCCGTGGTGCGCTCAAAGAAGCGGCGGATGTTGACCGCGTTAACCGTGTCGTCCGAGCCCTGGTCGATGACCTTGAGGCAGTCTTGCGGTCCGATGATGGACGCGGTTACCTGGATGCCGCCCGTGCCCCAGCCATAGGGCAGCGGCATTTCGCGGGAGCCAAAGGGCACCTGGTAGCCGGGGATCGCCACCGCCTTCAGGATGGCGCGGCGGATCATGCGCTTGGTGCGCTCGTCCAGGTAGGCAAAGTTGAAGTGGCCGTCCACCGGTGCTGCGTCGGCAGGCAGGCCCATCACGGCGGGTTCCATGGGTGCGTTCATGGGGCTTCTTCCTCCAAAGGGGTTGCAGGGTGGGCGGCAGCGACGCGCATCTTGCGCACCAGCTCCAGCTCGGACTGAAAGTCCACGTAGTGCGGCAGCTTCAGGTGCTGCACGAAGCCCGAGGCTTCCAGGCTGTCGCTGTGGCCCAGCACAAACTCCTGCATCTGTGCGGGGGACTCGACCGGCTCACCCAACTCATCGGCGCGCAGGGCGCGGTCCACCAGGCTCATGGCCATCGCCTTGCGCTCGCTGTGGCCAAACGCCAGTCCATAGCCGCGCGTGAACTGCGGGGGCTGGCTCTTGCTGCCTGCAAACTGATTCACCATTTCGCACTCGGTGATCTCGATGTCGCCGATGTCGATGGCAAAGCCCAGTTCTTCGGGTTCGATCTCCACCGCCACCGTGCCCAGCCGCACCTCGCCCACAAAGGGGTGCGAGTGCGAATAGCCGCGCTGCGTGGAATACGCCATTGCGAGCAAAAAGCCCTCATCCCCGCGCGCAAGGTTTTGCAGGCGTGTGGCGCGGTTGGCGGGGAAGCGCAGTGGCTCGCGGGTCAGGTCCGTGGGCGCGGGGTCGCCAGGGGGCACGGGGCGGGTCTCGATCAAACCTTCCTGGTTGAGCAGGTCCACTACGCGC
>NZ_JADHVT010000105.1 GCF_016783915.1 Acidovorax sp. | reverse complement strand
GGCATGAAGAACGTGATGCCCGCGCTGTACAAAGGACTGGCGATTGCGGGCGTGCTGTCACTCATCGCCTTCTACTTCGTCACGCTGTGGATCATGCCGGACAACGCCGTCACGGCCACGGGCTCGCAGCTGCGGCTGTTCGGTGCCTGCGCCACCGGCCTGGTGCTGACGGCCGCACTGGTCTGGATCACCGAGTTCTACACCGGTACGCAATACGCGCCCGTGCAGCACATCGCCCAGGCGTCCACCACCGGCCACGGTACCAACATCATTGCGGGCCTGGGCGTATCGATGCGTTCCACGGCCTGGCCCGTGGTGTTTGTGTGCACCGCCATCATCGTGGCCTACGGCCTCGCCGGCCTGTACGGCATTGCGGTGGCGGCCACGTCCATGCTGAGCATGGCGGGCATCGTGGTGGCACTGGATGCGTATGGCCCCATCACCGACAACGCGGGCGGCATTGCCGAAATGGCCGAGCTGCCCAGCAGCGTGCGCGACATCACCGACCCGCTGGACGCTGTGGGCAACACCACCAAGGCCGTGACCAAGGGCTATGCCATCGGCTCGGCAGGCCTGGCTGCACTGGTGCTGTTTGCCGATTACACCCACAAGCTGGAGAGCTACGGCAAGGCCATCAGCTTCGACCTGTCGGACCCGCTGGTCATCGTCGGCCTGTTCATCGGTGGGCTGATCCCCTACCTGTTCGGCGCCATGGCCATGGAGGCCGTGGGCCGCGCGGCCGGCGCGGTGGTGGTGGAGGTGCGCCGCCAGTTCCGCGACATCCCAGGCATCATGGAAGGCACGGCCAAGCCCGAATACGGCAAGGCCGTGGACATGCTGACCACCGCCGCCATCAAGGAGATGGTGATCCCCAGCCTGCTGCCCGTGGTGGTGCCCATCGTGGTGGGCCTGGCCCTGGGGCCCAAGGCGCTGGGCGGTTTGCTGATGGGCACCATCGTCACCGGCCTCTTCGTGGCCATCAGCATGTGCACCGGCGGCGGTGCCTGGGACAACGCCAAGAAGTACATCGAAGACGGCCACCACGGCGGCAAGGGCAGCGAGGCGCACAAGGCCGCGGTAACCGGCGACACCGTGGGCGACCCCTACAAGGACACGGCCGGCCCGGCCATCAACCCGCTGATCAAGATCATCAACATCGTGGCGCTGCTCATCGTGCCCCTGGTGGTCAAGTTCCACGGCGGGTGAACCCGCCCCACCATCGTCAAAAAGGGGCCTCTGGCCCCTTTTTGACGCGTAACATCGCATCCAATACAGCTGCCACTGGTACCGCGCTCCACTGAAGATGTCCTTGACACACACCACCCTGCCCGCCGCGAACCCGACCGACAGCTCCGCTGCGCCCCAGCAGCGCATCGTCCAGATCGCGCTGGCCCAGGCCCGGCCTGTGGTGGAGCGCGTCATCGAGGCCACGCGCGTGTCCCTGCAGGCGCGCCTGGACAGTGCCCGCACCCCCGGCGAGCACAATGCGATGCAGGAGGCACGGCAGCAACTGGTGCGGCTGGCATCGGTGATGGCAGAGCGCTATCCCGACGCACTGCGCAAGGCGCTGGACCAGGACACCGCACAGGGCGAAGACAAGCCCACACGGTCCCTGTTCACCGTGCACTTTGACGACCTTGAGCTGATGGACGAGGCGCAGATCAACGACAGCGTGGAGCGCGCCCGTGCACGGCAGGTACTGATCTCTGCGGTGGAGGGGCCGCTGGCTGACCTGGACGCGCTGGTGTGCGCGGCCCAGGGGCTGTCCCGAGTGCAGCCTGAGCACAACCCGCTGCGCCCCGACGTCTTCTTGCAGGCTCTGCAATCCGTGGTGTCGCAGATGCAGGTCACGCCCCAGGTGCGCCACGACTGGGTGGGGTTGATGGCCCAGGCATTGGGCACCGAACTGCGCAGCCTGTACCTGGCGCAAATCGACCAGCTCAAGCAAAGTGGTGTGAAGCCTGTGGGCTATGCCATGCGGCAGGCCACGGGTGAAGTCGTCTATGTGGCGCCGGCCGACGCCGGGGCGTCCCCCGGTTTTGCAGCCGACAACGACTTGTACGTGTCGTCCACCAGCGCGGGCGACCCGTTGCTGACGCTGGACCGCCTGCGCCGCCTGCTGCTGGGCGAGTTCAATGACGCAGCCACCCCTACGGACATGAACGCCAGCGGCGACAACCCCCAGGAATCTTTCGCAGCCCGGTTTGACCGGGAGTTTGAACATCCGTCACAAGGTTTGCCGCAGATCGACCCACCGGCCACGGATTTCGCGATGACGGTGCCCGCGGCGTTTGAGGCGCTGCAAGAGATGAACCAGGTCGGCCAGATGATGGAGCGCCTGGGTACACCGCGTGCGCCCGCAGGCAGCGGCACAGACGGCACCCCTGCAGCCGCGCAGCGGCAGCAGGTGCAGGGCCTGGGCCAGACCTTGAGCATGGAGGTGGTGGCGCTGATGGTGGACAACATCGCGCGCGACACCCGGCTGCTGTGGCCGGTGCAGCAGTTCATCCGCGCGCTGGAGCCTGCGCTGATGCAGCTGGCACTGGCCGATCCCCGCTTTTTCAGCCATAAGGAGCATGCCGCGCGCCGCCTGCTACAGGACATCACCGACCGCAGCCAGGCCTTCAACAGCCCCGAAGCCCCTGGTTTTCAGAGCTTCATGCGGTCACTCATGCACATTGCCGGGCCGCTGGCCACCGCCACCATCGACAGCGCCGATGACTTTGAGCAAGTCCTGCAGCAGCTGCACGCCAAATGGGACGAGAAGGACCAGGCTCTCAAGCAGGAGCGTTTGCGTGCCATAGAGGCCCTGCAGCATGCAGAGCAGCGCCACCTGCTGGCTGCGCAGATATCGCGCGAGATTTGGCTGCTGCCCGACATCGGCAAGGTGCCAGACGCCATATCGCGCTTTTTGCTGGGCGCTTGGGCCCAGGTCATGGCCGAGGCGCGCCTGTCGGACAAGTCGGGGACGACCGACCCGGGCCGCTACCAGGAACTGGTGGACGCCCTGATCTGGAGCGTGCAGCCCGAGCTGACGCGCGCCAACACGGGCCAGCTGGCCCGCCTGCTGCCCAAGCTGCTGGCCAAACTGCGCGAAGGCCTGGCGTCCATCGACTATCCCGCCGACCGCACGGAGGCTGTTTTTGAGCTGCTGATGCAACTGCACCAGCAGGCCTTCAAACCCGGGCCCAGGGTGGCTGCGCCAGCCCCTGCAGCCGCAGCGACTTTTGCGCCCCGCGCTGCGGAGCCGCAACAACCAGCCCCCCTTGAAGAGGACGACCCCTGGGTTGCGCCCTCCGAAGCGAGGGAGTCCGGCTATATCGATATCTCGCAATCGCCCGAGAGCGAAGACACAGGCACGGCCCCCGAGGCTGCCCCCAGCAGCGCTGCGCCCCTGCCGCCGCCCGCCTCCACCATCACGGTGGGCACCTGGGTCAATCTGCAGGTGGCGGGCCAGTGGGAGCGCACACAGCTGTCCTGGATCGGCTCGCACGGCAACCTGTTCCTGTTTACCAGCGCCGCTGGTCGTACTCAGTCAATGACCCTGCGGCTGCTGGACCGGCTGCTGCAGCAAGGTGCCTTGCAGGTGCTGGCCGAGCACACCGTAGTGGACAACGCCCTGGATGCAGTGGCTCAGGTAGCGATGCACAACAGCGTGGAAAGCAGGCGCTGACGGCACACAGCCTGCACAACAGGAGTAGTCAAACACCGCTGACGGTGATAACCTGTTTCCATCACTCCAAGGCTTTGCAGGATTCAGGGGAATTTGTCAGGGCCTTAGCCCGCTTTGGCGGGCTTTTTTACGGGTGTCGCGCGAGCCACAGTGGCTCAACCAGAACTTGCGGCAGGCAGTGTGAGCGACGCGCGCAAACCGCCAAGGCCCGCAGGCTCCAGATCCAGCCGCCCCCCATACAACGCCGCCAGGTCCTGCACGATGGCCAGGCCCAGGCCCGTGCCGGGCACTGTTTCGTCTAGGCGCACGCCGCGTTCCAGCGCTTGCGCACGTTGCGCGGCATCAATACCGGGGCCGTCGTCCTCTACAGTGACCACCAGCTGGCGCTGCGTGGCATCCACTTCGGGGGACAGCTCCTGCGCCTGCAGCCGTACCGCAGACCGGGCCCATTTGCAGGCGTTGTCCAGCAGGTTGCCCAGCATTTCCTGCAGGTCCTGCGCCTCACCCGCAAAAAACAGCGGTACCTGCGGCGGCGCGATGCTGATGTCCAGCACCCGGTCCGCATGCACCTTGTTCATCACGCGCACCAGGCCTTCCAGCGCCGGCTGCAGCGCAGTGCGCTGCCCAGGCAAGTGCGCAGAAGCGGCCACCCGCGACCGCGCCAGGTGCCAGTCGATGTGCCTGCGCGCCACCAAAACCTGCTCGCGCACCAGCGCCGCCAGCTCCTGGCCATCGGTGGGCGGCCGCGCGCGGGCCGCGTTCTCCAGCACCGCAAGGGGTGTCTTGAGCGCATGCGCCAGGTTGCCCGCCTGGGTGCGTGCGCGCTCCACCACTTCGCCGTGGCGGCGCAGCACGGCGTTGAAGTCGTCGACCAGCGGCTGCACTTCAGCAGGGAAGCTGCCTTGCAATTGCGAAGCCCGCGCTTCTTGCACATCTTGCACCGCACGCTGCAGCGCCTCCAGGGGCTTGAGCCCCACCGCCACCTGCGCCCAGGCAGCGGCGGCCAGCAGCACCAACAGCACCGCGAGCGACAGCGCCAGCACCCCCGTGAACCGCGCAGTGGCCGCCTGCGTGGCCTGCAGGTCGGCGGCCACAATCAGGCGCCAGCGCGCCGCATTCACGCCCTCGGCCCGCACCGTGCGCTCCAGCACCAGCAAAGGCGCACCCTGCGGGCCCACCACCTCGTGCACATGCACGGCGCCATCGGCCAACGCATCCACCTGTAGCGCCAGGCTGGTGTCCCACAACGAGCGCGAGCGCAGCACACCGGCCCGCCCCCGCCCGTCAGGCGCCATGGCGTCCACCTGCCAATACAGGCCCGAGTAAGGCTTGAGCCAGCGCGGGTCAGACAACGCCTCGGCAGCGATCACCGGCTGCCCCTGGGCATCGAACTCCAGCCGCGCGGTGATCTGGTCCAGCTGCAGCTGCAGCGCTGCTTGAAACTGCTGCTGCACATGCTCGCGAAACAACCCGCTCAACACCAGCCCGGCCAGCACCATGGCCACAGCCACCCCTGCCAGCGTCAAGGCCAGCAGCCGCAGTCGCAAGGACCGGGACCAGTGCAAGGGCGCGGCAGGCGGCAGGCCTTGCCGGTTCATGGCGGCACCAGGCGGTAGCCCATGCCACGCACGGTTTCGATGCGGGCTGAAGCCGACGAGGAGGGTGCGAGGGACGACAGCTTCTTGCGCAGACGCCCCACAAACACCTCAATGGTGTTGGAGTCGCGGTCAAAGTCCTGCGCATAGATGTGTTCGGTCAGCTCGGCGCGAGACACCAGCACGCCGGGCCGGTGCATGAGGTAGTCAAGCACCTTGTACTCATGCGCCGTGAGCGCCACCGGCTGGCCCGCACAGGTGACGCGGCCACTGCGGGTGTCCAGCGACCAGTCGCCACACTGCAGCACGGCCGACGCTTGCCCGCTGGCGCGGCGGATCAATGCGCGAAGTCGCGCCAGCAGTTCTTCGAGGTGAAAAGGCTTGGTCAGGTAATCGTCGGCACCGGCATCGATGCCAGCGACCTTTTCGTGCCAGTTGTCGCGCGCGGTGAGGATCAGCACCGGCATGTTGCGCCCCTCGGCCCGCCAGCGCTTGAGCACCGTGAGCCCGTCCACCACCGGCAGGCCCAGGTCCAGCACCACGGCATCCACCGCCTCTGTCTCGCCCAGAAACTGCGCGTCGCGCCCGTTGTCGGCCTCGTCCACGGTGTAACCCGCGCCCTGCAGCGCGGTGCGCAACTGGGCGCGCAACAGCGTGTCGTCTTCTACCAGCAGGATGCGCATGGGGGGCTTGATCGGAAGGGTGTCAGCGATTGTCTTGGCGTCGTTGCAGATCTTCGCGCGATTCGCGTGGCTGTACGCGCAGCACCTCGGCCGTGCGCGCATCGAGCTTGACCTTGGTCAACTGCCCTGCAGGCGTCAGCAGCTTGATCTCGTAAATCCAGCGATCGCGCTCCGGCTCCAGCTCCACTTCGAGCACCTGGCCCGGTACCTCGCGCATCAGACGCTCCAGCACCGTGGGCAGTGGCAACACCTGGCCCGCCTGCACCGCCTGCCGCGCGCGGTCGTGGTCGTCCTTGCCGCTGGCCCCGGCGGGCGGCACGGCCAGCGCTGCAGCGCACAGCACACAGGCAGCCAGGCGCCAGCGCTGGGCATGGAGGCCCGCAGCAACAGGGAGGAAGGAGAAAAACATGAGCGCATTGTCCCGCGCGATATCTGAACAGCCGATGAACAACCCTTTCACGCGCCGTTCAGGTGGGGATTTCAACAATGACTGCACAAGCGATGAAACCCACAAGGACCACAGCATGACTTCCCTTCGCACCCTGACTCTGGCGGCGCTCTGTGCACTTGCAGCCACCAGTATCAGCCACGCTGCTGACACCACCGCCGCCCAACAGCTCGCCCACTGGAGCGCTCAGGCCGGGAGCCCAGGCAACGCCGACAAAGGCAAGGTGTTCTTCACCACGCGCCATGGCGGCGAATGGTCTTGCGCATCCTGCCACGGCACGCCGCCCACCGCGCAGGGCAAACATGCCAGCACCGGCAAGTCGATCGCGCCCCTGGCTCCGGCCTTCAACCCCAAGGCCTTCACCGACACCGCCAAGGTGGACAAGTGGTTCCGCCGCAACTGTAACGACGTGCTGAGCCGCGAATGCACGGCCGTCGAGAAGGCGGATGTGCTGGCTTACCTCAACGCGCTCAAGCCCTGAGACCCACACCATGAAAAAACCTGCCCCCCTCCGCCCAGCAGCCCTGGCCGCCGCTGTGTGCGTGCTGACCCTGCTGTCGCTCTCCAGCGCCCATGCAGACGGCGGGCGCGCCATGCCCCGCAACGTGCCCAGCGCCTACACCCAGGAGTGCGCCGCTTGCCACACCGCCTACCCGCCCGGCCTGCTGCCCGCAGCATCGTGGAACCGCGTAATGACGGGCCTGGACAAGCACTACGGCACCGACGCTTCGCTGGACGCGGCCACCGTGCGCCAGCTCAACCAGTGGCTGCAGGCCCACGCAGGCACCTACAAGCGCGTGAACGAGGAGCCCCCTGAGGACCGCATTACCCGCTCGGCCTGGTTTGAACGCAAGCACCGAAAGATCGAACCCGCCACCTGGAAGCTCGCCAGCGTGAAAAGCGCTGCCAACTGCGCGGCCTGCCACACAGGCGCAGACCAGGGACAGTTTGACGAACACAACCTGCGCATGCCGGCGGGGCTCGATGTCCGCTCTCGCCGCGCCTGGAACGACTGAGAGCGGTGAACAGAACTCTTCTGGCGTCGTTGCTGTGTCTTGTCGTACTAACCGTACTGCCTGCGACACAGCGCCTAGCCAGAACCGCTTCGCTGAGCCCTGTTCGCCGCTCTCGATCTGCATTGAATCTGATCTGTATCCGGTCAAGGAACACACGATGAACAACACACCTACCCTCCATCCCGCCGATGCTTCGGCGCAACCCGCCCCTGCCAAGGCCCCCAGCCGCCGGGTGACCGATGCGCCCACGCGCATGTTCCACTGGCTGTTTGCACTGTGCTTCGTGGGCGCCTACGCCACGGCCGATAGCGAGCACTGGCGGCTGCTGCATGTCACGCTGGGCTACACCATGGCGGGGCTGCTGGGCTTTCGCTTGCTGTACGGCATCTTCGGGCCGCGCACCTCGGGCCTGGGCCTGCTGTGGCGCAAGCTGGCGGGGACACCCGCATGGCTGCGCGCCCTGCCCCAGGCCCCGTCGGTGATGCAGATCAACTGGCGCCAGGGCCAGAACCTGCTGATGGCGCTGACCATCGTTTTGCTGCTGGCGCTGATGGTGCCTCTCACGCTCAGCGGCTATGCCACGTACAACGACTGGGGCGCTGCGCTGGGTGGCAACTGGATGGGCGAAGCGATGGAAGAAGTGCATGAGTTCTTCGGCAACGCCCTGCTGTTTGTGGTGTTGGCCCACATTGCGCTGATTTCAGGCCTGAGCGTGCTACGCCGCAAGAACCAGGCCCTGCCCATGCTCACCGGCCGCGTAGAGGGCAAAGGGCCTGACCTGGTCCCGAAGAATCGCACCTGGCTCGCCGCCCTGCTGCTGATCGCAGCCCTGGCATTTGGTGCCTGGCAGTGGCAACAGTCGCCCAGCGGCTGGGTTTCCAGCAGCACATCGAGCGAACGCCAACGGCACCACGATGACGATTGAGACATAGCCACCGACAAGAAAGGAAACACCCCATGAAAATCTACATGTGTGCCGTTTGCGGCTGGATCTACGACGAGGCTGCTGGCCTGCCCGACCACGGGATCGCACCCGGCACCCTCTGGGACAATGTGCCCGCCGACTGGCGCTGCCCCGAATGCAATGTCGGCAAGGCAGACTTTGTGATGTGCGAAGTGTGATGAAGGCAGATGGAGTGCGGCGCACTGCGCTCCGTCAGGGATGCAGACACCAGCGCGCGGTATAACCGTTACACCGTTGCGACCCTAATTGCAACGCAAGCCTCACGTCCCACATGCCCACTACCGACTCCCCCACCGGCCTCGACCCAGCCCTGGCCGACCAACGCCTGCGTGAAGAAGGCCCCAACGAACTGGGCATCAGCCAGCGCCGCACGCTGCGCGACATGGCCTGGGACGTGGTCACAGAGCCCATGTTCCTGCTCCTGCTGGGTGCAGGTGCCATTTACCTCGCCATGGGCGACGCGCACGAGGCAATGATCCTGCTGGGCTTCGTGGTCATCATCATGGCGATCACGGTGCTGCAGGAGCGCCGCACCGACAATGCGCTGAACACCCTGCGCGACCTCTCCAGCCCCCGGGCCCTGGCGTTGCGCGGCGGCACCATGGTGCACATTGCCGGCCGCGACGTGGTGCGCGAAGACCTGCTGATGATTGCCGAGGGAGACCGCATCCCGGCCGACGGAACGCTGCTGCAGGCCCATGAGCTGGCCGCCAACGAGTCGATGCTGACCGGCGAGTCGGAGCCTGTGGCCAAACAACCTGCCGACAAGGTGTTTGCGGGCACGCTGGTGGTCAGCGGCCAGGGCCTGCTGAAGGTGACCGCCGTGGGCCGCCACACCGAGCTGGGCCGCATCGGCCAGTCGCTCGACACCATTGCCCTGCAGGCCTCACCGCTGCGCGAAGAGATGGCACGGCTCACGCGTAAGCTGGTGGTCATTGGCCTGTCGCTGTGCGCGCTGCTGGTGGCCCTGTTCTGGGCGCTGCGCGGCGACTGGCTGCAGGCCGTGCTGGCAGGCATCACGCTGGCCATGGGGGTGCTACCGCAAGAACTGCCCGTGATCATGATCATCTTCCTGGCCCTGGCCGCGCGGCGGCTGGCGGCGCAGCAGGTGCTCACGCGGCGGCTCAACGCCATCGAGACACTGGGCCAGACCACCGTGCTGTGCGTGGACAAGACCGGCACCCTCACCCAAAACCGCATGGCAGTGGCGGCGCTGTGCATTGCGGGCCAGGAGCTGGATGTGCAACACCTGCCAGCCGCTGCGGATGGCAGCGCGCTGCCCGATGCCTTCCACGAACTGCTCGAATACGCCGTGCTGGCCAGCGAGATAGAACCCCACGACCCCATGGAGCAGGCCTTTCACCGCATGGCGGCCGACCACCTGGTGGACACCGAGCACCTGCACCCCGCATGGTCGCTGGCGCGCGAATACGAGCTGTCGCCCCAGCTACTGGCCATGAGCCACCTGTGGCGCGACGGCACCTCGGCGCACGACACCGTGGCCACCAAGGGTGCGCCCGAAGCCGTGGCCGACCTGTGCCACCTGCCCGACGCAGAACGCGCCGCTGTCAGCGCCCAGGCCGCGCGCCTGGCCGACCGGGGCCTGCGGGTGCTGGGCGTGGCCAAGGCACGGCACCACACACAAGACACCTGGCCCGACGCCCAGCACGACTTTGACTTGGAGTGGCTGGGCCTGGTGGCCCTGGCCGACCCACTGCGCCCCGAGGTGCCCCAGGCCGTTGCACAGTGCCGCCAGGCGGGCATTCGCGTGGTGATGATCACAGGCGACCACCCGCGCACCGCGCGCGCCATTGCAGCCCAGGCGGGCATCGCCAACGACCGCGTGATCACCGGCGACGAGCTGACCCACATGCCACCGCAGGTACTGGCCGACCAGGTCCGGCAGGTCAGCGTGTTTGCGCGCATCAAGCCACACCAGAAGCTGGCGCTGGTGGAAGCTCTCAAGGCCCAGGGCGACGTGGTGGCCATGACCGGTGACGGCGTGAACGACGCCCCCGCCCTCAAGGCCGCTCACATCGGTATCGCCATGGGACAGCGCGGCACCGACGTGGCGCGCGAGGCTGCAGCCCTGGTGTTGCTGCACGACGATTTCGCAGCCATCGTGTTGGCGATTCACCGGGGGCGGCAGACCTTTGCCAACCTGCGCCAGGCCATGGTCTACACGCTGGCGGTGCACGTGCCCATCATTGGGCTGGCGCTGCTGCCGGTGCTGTTCGGGCTGCCGCTGGTGCTGGCGCCGCTGCACATCGCGTTTCTGGAGCTGGTCATCGACCCGGCCTGCTCCATCGTGTTCGAGGCCGAAGAAGGTGCTGCCGACCTCATGCAGCAGCCGCCGCGCGCGGCCGACGAACCCCTGCTGTCCGCCCGCCACATCCTGCTGAGCGTTCTGCAGGGCAGCGTGGTGACCGCTGCCGTGGTGGGCCTGTATGCCTGGCTGCTGAGCCAGCCCGCACATGCCGCCACCGCCAGCACGGCCGCGTTTGTGGTGCTGGTGGCAGCCAACGCCGCGCTCATCCTGCCCAGCCGCAGCAGCCAGACGGTGTGGCGCAGCCTGTGGAAGGGACTCACCCCGGTCAGCCTGTGGGTGGCGGGCGGCACGCTGGCCGCGCTGACGGCCATCACCACCGTGCCGTGGCTGGCCAACGCCTTCAGGTTTGTGCCGCTATCGCCCCTGCACTGGTTCATGGCCGTGCTGGCCGGGCTGCTGCTCACGGTAGTGTTTACGGCCAACAAGCGGTGGCTGCAGCCCGCCACACTGGCGCGCCATACTTCTCTCGCCTAATCCCCCCCGCCCTACACCATGCCCATCGTTCTCGAATCCATCGACCACGTCGTGCTCACCGTCGCCAGCATCGACAAAACCATTGCGTTTTATGAGCGTGTGCTGGGCATGACCGCGCGGGAGTTCAAGCCCCAGCGGTACGCGCTGCACTTCGGCGCGCAAAAGATCAACCTGCACGAAGTGGGCACGGTGGTGGACCCCAACGTGCGCCATGCCACTGCGGGCTCGGGCGACCTGTGCTTTCTCACCCAGATGCCACTCGACGACGTCATCGCCCACCTGCAGGCCGAAGGCGTCCCCATCGTGCAAGGCCCGGTGGGCGCAACGGGCGCCCGCCACCGGCTGCGCTCGGTCTACATCTACGACCCGGACGACAACCTGATCGAGATTGCCAACGAGGTGTGAGGCGCTGGCTGCACCTATCGCGGTACGGTCTCCCACACAACGATCAGAACTCGGCCGAGATCGCCGCCCGCAACAAAGTTGCCGCGGGCTCCACCAGCTCTTGCAGCTGCCCGGCCCGGTCCTGCTCGATGGAGTGCAGCACCATCTCGTTGATCCCCCCCACCACGGCCATGGCCATCATCGGCTGCAGGGGCGTCTTACGTTTGCGCTCACCAGGGCGGTTGTTCACCACGTCCAGCATCAGGTCGGCCAGTTGCTGGTTGGCGCGGCGGCGCGCGGCCAGACCCGTGGGGCCCAGGCCCAGGATGTCGATAAACAAGGTGCGCAGCAGCACAGGGTTGCGTGCCAGCACTCCAAAGTAAGCAGCCATGGCCTGCTCCACCTGGGCCTCCCAAGCGCTGTGCGGATCGATGGCAGTGCGCAGCACCGCAATCGCGTTGCCGCTGGCCGCCTCATACAGTGCGGTCAGGCAGTCGGCCTTATCGGCAAAGTTTTCATAGAAGGTGCGGCGCGACACACTGGCTTCGCGCACGATGTCGGCAATGGTGGTGTCTGCGTAGCCCTTGGAGGCCACGGCGCGCGCCATGCCTTCCAGCAGGCGGGCGCGATGTTCGGTGCCCGCGGTGGGCGCAACGGCTGAAGCGGTGACTTCACTCATGGAGGCAGATCGTGAGACAGAAAAATCGACGAGGTACTTGACAGTACCACAGTGGCGCTGCATCATACAAATCCATCGGTACTGCAAAGTACCAAACCTATGCACCCACGGTGCGGCATCACCCCGCACCAGGAGCCTTCCCATGACCGAACTCGTTGTCCGCCGGCTGCTGATCGACTTGGAGACCCCCTTTGCGCGCCATTGGTGTGGTGGCGACGCGTTTCGCTCGGCACTTTTCAATGCGCTGTCGATGAGCTTTCCGGTGGGCGAGCAGTTCTTCATCGATGCGGTGCGTGACGGCCACAAGGCCCTGCCCCCAGAGAAGCACGCGCAGTTTGCCGATGAGGTACGCGGCTTCATCGGGCAGGAGGCCACCCATCGCCGCATCCACGCGCTGTTCAATGGTCACCTCGACCAACAGGGCCTGGTCAACGCATGGGCCCCGCGCGCGCAAGAGCGCATGAAGCTTTTTGCCAACGCTGACCCACGCCACCCATTGGCCGTGACAGCCGCCAACGAGCACTTCACCGCCCTGCTGGCCGAATGGCTGCTGGCCCACCCCCAGGTGCTGCAGGGTGCCGAGCTTCGCCTGGCCACGATGTGGCAATGGCACTGTGCCGAAGAGTCCGAGCACAAGAACACGGCCTTCGACCTTTACCAGGCCTTGGGCGGCAACCACGAGTGGCGCATCACCTGGTTCCGCCGCATCACGGTGGTGTTCCTCGGCGATGTGCTGCGCCAGACGGTGCTGAACCTGCGCCGCGATGGCTCGCTGTGGAAATGGAGCACGTGGACCAGCGCGGCACGCACGTTGTTCGGCAAGGGCGGCCTAGTGCGCGAGACCTGGCGCCCCTGGCGCGAGTACCTGCGCCCCGACTTTCACCCCAGCCAGCACGGCACCGACTTGTCGGCACGCTGGCTGGCAGAGCACAGCAACGCCTACACCCCGGTGGGTGCGCGCTGACAACCACGACCTGACACCATGACCCATCCCACCACGCCCCGGCACACAGGCCGGGCAGGCGCGGCTTTGCTCTGCCTGTTTGCATCTACCCCCCTGGCCCTGCTGCCCCTGCAGGCCCACGCCGCCCCTTTGGCGTTTGACGCAGCGCTGCAGCAGCTGCACCAGCGCTCCGACCAGCTGGCCGCATCGCGCAGCGCCGTCGAAAGCGCCCAGTTGCGCCGCGACGCCATGCAGCGCCTGGGCGGCCCGGTGGTCAACCTGAGCGGCGCCGCCTATACCTATAACGCCAACCTGGACGTGGACCTGAACCCGCTGAACCGCGCCCTGCCCGGCGTGCTGTCGCAGCTGCCACCCCAGCTGGCGGGCTCGCTGGCCCAGTTGCCGCATCTGCCGTCCAGCTACACGCTCAACCGCAGCAAGAGCGACACCACAGCCTCGGTCTCTGCCATCTGGCCGATCTACATGGGGGGCGCCAGCAATGCGGCACGGGGCCTGCTGGATGCCCAGGCGCAAGAAACCCAGGCCGACGCCGCCAAAACCGGCCATGAGGCCACCACCCTGCTGGTGCAGCGCTACTTTGGCGCCCAGCTGGCGCAGCGCGCTGCCCTGCTGCGCGAATCGGCCCTGGCCACTATCGAGCAGCACGACGCCGCCGCACAGAAGATGCTGGACGCTGGTGTGATTGCACGCGTCGAACGCCTGCAGGCCCGCTCCGCGCTGGAAGAGGCCCGCCGCAACGCGCGCAAGGCCCGCGACGATGCCGAGCTGGCCGCCACGGCGCTGACGCGCACCCTCAAGGCGACCGACCCCGTCACACCCACCAGCCCCCTGTTTGTGCTGAGCCAGCCGGTCGAGCCCCTGCCCCACTTCATCGACACCGCCTTGGCCCACCACCCCGGACTGGACAAGGTGGCCGCCAAGAAAGAGCAAGCCACGCAACTGCATGCCGCACAGGAGGCACTGCGCAAGCCCCAGGTGTTTGCGTTTGGCCAGCGCCAGCTCAAGACCGGCCGCGATGCCGACTGGGTGGCCGGCGTGGGCGTGCGCTGGACGCTGTGGGACTCCATCGACCGCAACGCACTGGCCGAGTCATCCAACAGCCAGATCGAGCAGGCTGAGCGCACCGGCGCGCAGGCGCAGAACGACATTGCACTGCTGGTGGAAAAACGCTGGCTGGCCCTGGAGCAGGCACGCCGCGCCTACTTTGCGCTGCAGCCGGGGCTGGAGCTGGCCGACGAAGTGCTGCGCCTGCGCATCTCGGGACTGAAGGCGGGCACCAGCACCACGCTGGATCTGATCGACGCGCAGACAAACCAGGCCAAGGCCCAGACCGAACGCGCCCAGGCCGCCCACGACTACGTGAAGGCGCTGGCCGATCTGCTGGAGGCCTGCGGCCTGTCGGAAGACTTTGGCAAATACATGGCGCGCGCTGATGCGCTGAAAGTGGAGTGAAGAGCATGAGCAAGAAAACAGCAGCCGTTGGCGCAGCAGCCTTCGTGGCCGTAGCAGGCTTTGTGGGCTTTGGCCTGTGGAAAGCCTCACAGCCTGCACCCGAAGTCTTTCAGGGCCAGATCGAAGCGCAAGAGGCCGACATTGCCCCCAAGGTCACCGCGCGCATCGCGCAGATCCTGGTGAAGGAAGGCGACCAGATCACCGTGGGCGCACCGCTGATCCGCATGGACAGCCCCGAGGTCACCGCAAAGCTGGCCCAGGCAACAGCGGCGCAAGAGGCGGCCCAGGCCGTGGCCGACAAGGCCCAGCACGGCGCGCGCCCGCAAGAGATTGAAATGGCCCGCCTTAACTGGCAGCGCGCCGTGGCCGCTGCCGACCTGGCCGAATCGTCCTTCAAACGCGTGGACGGCCTGGCCCGCGAGGGCCTGGTGGCTGCGCAAAAGCGCGACGAGGCAGAGGCCAACTTCAAGGCCTCGCGCGACCAGGCGCTGGCCGCCAAGGCGCAGTACGACCTGGCACGCGCCGGTGCCCGCACCGAAGACCGATCCGCCGCCAGCGCCCAGGCGCGCCAGGTGGCCGGCGTGGTGGCCGAGGTGCAGGCAGCCCAGGCCGAGACGGAACTCAAAAGCCCCGTGGCAGGCGAAGTGGCCAAGGTGCTGGCCCGCACGGGCGAGCTGTCGCCCCAGGGTGTGGCCGTGGTCACGGTGGTGGACCTGAAAGACCAGTGGGTGGTGCTGAACGTGCGCGAAGACCGCCTGCAACGCTTTGCCATCGGCAACGAGTTCGACGCCACGCTGCCAGCGCTGGGCAACAAGGTGGTCAAGTTCAAGGTCTATCACACGGCTGCACTGCCCGACTTTGCCACCTGGCGCGCCACGCGCGCAGGCCAGGGCTTTGACGCGCGTACGTTCGAAGTGCGCGCGCGCCCGGCAGCCCCTATCGAAGGCGCACGCCCTGGCATGACGGTGCTGGTGCAGTGACATGCGCCTGATGCACAGCGATTTGAGTCAAAAGTGCCGGTAGCGCCAGTGCAATATGCGCAAACAGCTATGAATTCGATAGCAAACAGCCTTCGCCGCGAAGCCCGCCGCCTGGCGGCCGACCCGTGGGACCTGGCCATGGTCACCTGGGTGCCGCTGCTGGGCGTGGCACTGCTGTGGTGGATCTTCTCGGCCGGCCTGCCGCGCCACTTGGCCGTGGGCGTGGTCGATGACGATCACTCCAGCCTGTCGCGCCAGCTGGTGCGCATGTTGGATGCCACGCCGGGCGTGCAGATCACCCAGCACTTCACCAACACGACCGAGGCTGAGCACGCGCTGCGCGCGGTGGACGTGTATGCGGTGGTCACCATCCCCCGCGACTTTGCGCGCACCGTGAAGGAAGGCCGTGCCGCACAGGTCACGCTGCTGCACAACGCGCAGATGTCCACCCACTCGGGCCTGCTGCAGCGCGATGTGCGCGCTGCCGTGGGCACCTTGTCGGCTGGTATCGAGATGGCCGCGCGCAACAAGCGCGGCGAAAGCGCCCAGGCCGTGCATGTGAGCATGGAACCTATCCACACGCAGATAGTGGCGCTGTTCAATGTGTCGAGCAACTACGAGCAGTTTCTGGGCGCGGCGCTGATCCCTGCCCTGTTGCACATCCTGGCCATGACGGCCGGCGCCTGGGCGGTGGGCCGCGAGCTGCGCGACCGCACGCTGGGAGAGTGGCTGGGCACGGGGGGCTGGGCGCGCACTGCAGGCGCGCTGGCCGGCAAGCTGGCCTTGCCCTGGGTATCACTCACGCTGGTGGGCCTGCTGGCGCTGGTGGGCATCACCTGGGGGCGCGGCTGGCACCCGCCGGGCAACCTGTGGTGGGTGGCGGCGGCGCTGGCGCTGCTGATGGCTGTATCGGTGATGGCGGGAGCCGCGCTGGCGGGCATCACGCGGTCACAGCGCACGGCGCTATCGGGCGCGGGCTTTTTCGCGGCACCGGCGTTTGCGTTCAGCGGCGTGGCGTTTCCGCTGGCGGGCATGCCCGCCAGTGCCCGCGCCTGGGCCGAGGCCATGCCGTTCACCCACTACATCCGCCTGCAGATCGAGCAGCTGCAAATGGGTGCGCCACTGGCCCCCAGCGTCTGGACCATGGTGGCGCTGATCATCGCCACCGCCGTGCTGTGGTTGGCGGGTGCCGCTGCACTAACCCTGAGCCACCGGCGCCCCGACACGTGGGGAGGCCGCTGATGAACACACCGATGAAACCCATGCCGGCGGTGTCACCGCCACACCAGGGCCTGCTGCAGGCCTGGCTGCAAGCGCTGGCCACTGTGGTGCGCGACAAGGGCGTGCTGCTGCTTTTGGTAGGAGCGCCCGTGCTCTACGGCTTTTTCTACCCCTGGTTCTATGCCGACGAGGTACTCACCCGCGTGCCCGTGGCCGGGGTGGACAGGGACCACACCAGCCTGTCGCGCCAGATCACCCGCTTTGCCGACGCTGATCCCCGCATAGAAGTGCGTTTTGTCGCCGCCAGCGAACGCGAGGCGCAAGAGGCCCTGTGGCGCGGAGAGATCGAAGGCTACGCGGTGATCCCTGCCGGGCTCAAGCGCAGCGTGGTGCGCGGCGAGAACGC
>NZ_JADHVT010000104.1 GCF_016783915.1 Acidovorax sp. | reverse complement strand
TGCCGGGCCCCCGACAAGATGCCCTCGACCAGCACACCATCGTCGGCGTTGGTGGGTGCCTCGTGCACAAACGACCGGTCGATCTTGATCTCCTGGATCGGCAGGCGCTTGAGGTAGGCCAGCGATGAGTAGCCGGTGCCAAAGTCGTCCAGCGACATGTCCACGCCCAGCGCAGCCAGGGCGTGCATCTTGGCCACCGCATCATCAAAGTCATCGATCACCAGACCCTCGGTCACCTCCAGCGTGAGCAGCCGCGGGTCGGCCCCCGTGGCAGCCAGCACTGCCCGCAGTTGCCCCACAAAACCCGCCTGCCGGAACTGCCGCGCGCTGAGGTTGACCGAGAGCCGCAACCGCCGCTCGCGGAACACCAGCTGCGCCAGCAGCGCACAGGCATGGGCCAGCACCCAATCGCCCAGGCTGACGATGAGGTCGGACTCCTCGGCCACCGGGATGAACACGCCCGGCGCCACCAGGCCGTCGCGCGGATGCTGCCAGCGCACCAGCACCTCGGCGCCTGTGACCTGGCCCGACACATCCACCTGCGACTGCAGGTGCAGCCGCAGCTCGCCTGCGCCAATGGCATGGCGCAGTTCGCGCTCCACCCGAAAGCGCTGCTCGGCGGCCTCGCCCATGCCCTGCTCAAAAAACGCAGCCCGTCCGCCCCCGGCCTGCTTGGCGCGGTGCAGGGCGGTGCCCGCGCGCCGCAGCGCATCGTGTGCACCGTCGTCCGACGTTTGGGGGTACAGGGTGATGCCCACGCTGGCGCCCAGTTGGGCGTCCTGCGCATCGCCCTCCAGGCGCAGGGGGAGTAGCAAGGCTGCCTGCAGCTTTTCGGCAAAGGCCAGTGCGTGGCGGCCCGCCAGCGAGGCGTCAACCCCCAGGCCGTGAAGCACCACAGCAAACTCGTCACCCGCCACCCGCACCAGCAGGTCCTGGGGGGGCAGGATCTCGGACAGGCGCAGCGCCACGGCACACAGCAGGCGGTCGCCCATTTCGCTGCCGCGCGCGTCATTGAAGGTGGTGAACCGGTCCAGGTCCAGCAGCAGCAGGGCGTGCTGGGTGGACGGCGGACGGCCTGCACGCCCGCGCAGCGCATGCAGGCGCTCCATCAGCGTGGAGCGGTTGGGCAGGCTGGTGAGGCTGTCGAAATGCGCGAGGCGATGGATCTCGTCGGCAGCGCGCTTGCGCTCGGTGATGTCCTGCTTGAGTTCCACAAAGTGGCTCACGCGACCATCGGTCTGGCGGATGGGTGCCACCACCACAGACTCGATCAATGCCTGCCCGTCCTTGCGGTAGTTGACCTGCTCACCCGCCCAGCTGTCACCGCGCGCCAGCGTGCTGCGCAGGCCCTCGCGCTGCGCGGGCGCCAGGCCGTTGCTGGAATAGTCTGCCGAGGCGCGGCCCACCACCTCGTCGCGCGCGTAGCCCGTGCGGCGCACAAAGGCCTCGTTCACGTACTCGATGTCCTCGCGCAGATCGGTGATAACGATGGCCTCGGGACTTTGCTCCACGGCCCGCAACAGCTTGCGCAGCGACGCCTCGCTGGCCGCCAGGTTGGCCGCCAGGTTGGCCGCGGTCTGCTGGGCCTCGCGCACCCGGCTCATGTAGTTGCGGCGCGACAGCAGCGTGGCTGCAGCGGTCAGCACCAGGATGCCCGCGAGGTACACCGCACCCGCCACGCGGTTGGCCACCTGCACGGGCTTGAGCAGGCCCTGAACGTCCGCCCAGATGAAGCCCAGGAACAGCAGGGCCGTGAGCCCCACAAGCGTCAGCGTGGCACGCGCGCCCAGCAGCCATCCGGCCAGCACGATGATCACGGGATAGTTCAGCAGGTTGGGGCCGTTCACGCCGCCATTGCGAGCCGCCACCAGCGACACCGATACCCACACGCCCCACACCAGCAGATGGATGGCCAGCGTCCACCGACGCCAGCGCGCCAGCAGGAGCGCCGTGCCGCCAATGCAGCCGGCGACAAAGTTGAGCGCCACGCGCACCGGCTGCACAGGCTGGTCCCACAGCAGCAGCAAGCCGATGACAAAACCCAGCAACATCACGGACCAGCCCGCTACGCGCACTAGGTGGCGCGTTGTAGCGTCTTCGTGGTCTGGCAGCGGAACAACGGGGGCTTCGGCCATGGCGACGGGAATTGCGGGGGAGGAAACCATCGTAACCGCAGGCATAGAAAACGCCTATGAACAAAACGCCGCTGGCGTGGCTGCGGCGCCCATCCATCAGCATCTGCATCGGTGTCACCAAGAACCGTCGCCAGCTTCGTCCCAGAATGGCCGCCGCAGCCTACAGGCCCGCAGGCGCAGGCCTGGTCAATCAGTCCGCGTCGCTGTCCGGCGCAGGCTCGCGCACGCCGGAGCCCTTGCCCTTGGCTTTGGCGCGCGCATCCTTTTTGGCTTGGCGCTTGGCATCTTCGGCCAGACCCGCAGCGCGCCAGCCCTCAAACTCGGTGGGTGTCTCCAGCGTGATGCGGCCCAGGATGGCGGTGCGAAAGTCCGTCATCACAATCTCGGCCGTCTTTTGCAGGTTGACCCGGCCACCGCCCAGCATGGCTCCGCGTTTGCGGCCGATGGCTTCGAGCAGTTCTTCGTCGTGCATCTCGGCGACGGCGCCTGCAGGCAGACCCAGCTTGTAGCGCGTCTCCAGCAAGGGGGCGTAGTGTTTCTGAAGGCGGCGCAGCAGCTCCAGCGCCACCAGTTCTTCGTCATACGCATTGCGCCCCACGGCACCGCTGGCCGCCAGGTTGTAGCCACTTTCTGGCACCACAATGCGCGGCCACAGCATGCCGGGCGTGTCCCACAGATAAAAGTCGTCGGCCAGCGTGATGCGCTGCTCCAGCTTGGTGATACCCGCCTCGTCGCCCGTCTTGGCCTGGCGCTTGTTGCTGAGCGTGTTGATGAGCGTGGACTTGCCCACGTTGGGTACGCCGCAGATCAGCACCCGCATGGGCTTGGCCATGCCGCCGCGGTTGGGCGACAGCAGGTGGCACGCGTCAATCAGCTTGCGCGTGGGGGCCGGGTCGGACGCATCGAGCGGCAAGGCGCGCGTGTCGCTCTGGGCGTTGTACCAGTCCACCCACAGCGCCGTGCGCTCGGGGTCGGCCACGTCCTGCTTGTTGAGCACCTTGAGCGTGGGCTTGTGGCCGGTGATCTCGGCCAGCAGCGGGTTGGCGCTGGAGCCGGGCAGGCGGGCGTCCAGCACCTCGATCACCACGTCAATGTCCTTGATGCGTTCGGTGATGGCTTTGCGGGTCAGATGCATGTGACCGGGGAACCACTGGATGGCCATGCGGGGGGGTACTTTCTTCTTGATTCAAAACGATCTGAGGGTGGCAAGGATAATCGCGGTCATCCCTTGCCCCGCGCCACTGCGCTTTCGACCACCATGCCAGCCCCTATCGACACCCCGCGCAAAGCCACTGCCACCAAGGCCGACAAGGAGGTGCTGTTCAAGGGCGTGACCTTGGCCCTCATCGGCCTGGTCATCTTGCTGGCGCCCTATGTGGCGCGCTCCAGCAGCGTACGCGACCTCATGACCCAGGCGGCGCTGGTGGGCTGGTTTGCGCTGGTGCTGGGCATTGCGTTCGGCGTGCAGTACGGCATGCGCCGCGCCAAGGCCGGGCACCGCAAGCCGTGACGTTGCCGGAGGGGATTGCCCCAGGCCCGGCTTTGGACGGCGCCACGGCGCAAGCCATGTTCACGGCGCTGCGGCAGCGCGCGGCCACTGCGGGCATCACGCTGCGCAACCCCCCACCCGAGCCCACCACCTGCTGCGGCCGGGGCTGCAATGGCTGCGTGTGGGAGGGGTTTCTGGACGCCGCCGAATACTGGCGGCAAGAGGCCTTGCTGCAGCTGCAAGACTGAGTTTGAAGCCTTATTGGGCGGCAGCGCTGGTGCGATGTGCCCTGGAAGCTACCAAATCAATAGCGCACCCATGCTACTCGGCACGGTTCGCACCCTCAGCCCAGCTGCTCCACCGCCATGTACTGCTCGCGCCATTCCTCAAACGGCAGCGTGTCGGCGGCCTCGATCGCCTTTTGCGCGGCAATTGACTCGTCAGCCATCGCCAGGTAGCGCGCCTGCTGCTCGACCGTCCAGGGCAGGGCCAGCAGTGCGTCGCGCGCAGCCATGGACTGCTGGCGCGCAAAGGCCTCAAAGTTGTGCTGGTGCTCACTCGTCATGCTGTCCAGCACGCGGGCCGATGGCGTGCGCTCGGGCGCAGCCATCAGCGCGCGGGCATCGCGCAGTGCGGCGCTGTAGTCGTTGGTGCCATGGGTGGCATCCAGCGCGGCGGCCAAAGGCTCGCAGGCAGCCAGCACTTCGGAGCCCCATTCGGTCAGCGGCACGCTTTGGCCGTTGCGCGTGAGAAGCAGGCCGGGCTCGCGGCCCCGCTCTGCGGTGAGGTGCTGGTTCTGCTTGAGTTCGGCAATTTCTGCAGGTGTGTCGGGCGGGCTGTCGGACAGCAGGCAGTGCAGCAGGAACACGTCCAGAAGCCGCATGGTGGGCGCGGTGATGCCCACGGGCACGAACGGGTCCAGGTCCATCAGGCGCACTTCGACGTATTCGACCCCGCGCTCGCGCAGCGCGTGCAGCGGGCGCTCGCCCGTGCGCACGGTGCGCTTGGGGCGGATGGTGCCGTAGAACTCGTTTTCGATCTGCAGCAGGCTGGTGCCCAGCTGGTTGTAGTCGCCACCCGGGTTGCGCACGCCCACGGTTTCGTAGGCCGGGTACGGCTTGGTCAGCGCCTCATGCAGCGAATTGGCGTAGCCCGTGAGGCCGTTGTAGCTCACGGCCAGCGTGGCCTGCGCGTCGCTCTGGTAGCCCAGGCGGCCCATGCGCAGCGACGTGGCGTGGGGCAGGTACAGCGCGCTGCCGCCCTCCATGCGCTGCAGTCGGTGCTCACGCCCCTCCACAAAACAGGGGCACAAGGCAGGCGACGCGCCGAACAGGTACAGCAGCACAAACGCGTGGCGGCGGAAGTTGCGGATCAGCGCGAAATATTGCTCGCTGTCCACGCCCGGCAGCGACCAGTTGTAGTGAATGCCCGAGATGGTCTGCATGCGCCGTCCATAGCGGTGGCCCAGGCCCATGCGGTAAACGCTCTTGGCGCGGCCCACGTTGGAGCTGCCGTAGCGGCCAATCGGAATCGTTTCGTCGGTGGGCAGGCCGCAGGGCATGCTGGAGGCCCAGAGCAGCTCGCCACCGCTGTCCTTCAGAGTGTGGTGCACGAACTGGTGCACCTCGGTCAGCTCATCTAGGCACTGCTGCACGCCCTTGTGGGCGCCGGTGATCAGCTCCAGCTGCGACTCGCTGTAGTCCGTGGTGATCAGGGGGTGGGTGAGGGCCGAGCCCAGCGCCAGCGGGTGGGGCGTCAGGGCCAGGCCGCCCGTGGGCAGCACGCGCAGCCCTTCCTTTTCGATGCCACGGCGAATTCCCCCCAGGGCGTCCGCCGGGTAGGCGGCCAGTCTCTCGTGCAGTTTGCTCATATGTTTATACCGATCCAACTTCTGTCGGCCCGGAACTTAGCACGTTGAGCGCTGGCCCGCCCACTGGGGTATCAAGCCCTTGCGGCCAAAGCGCGTCCAACCTCATTGGTTCCTTGGGCTGCGCCACTTTGTGGTACCTGCTCGCCAGCGCGCTCCGTCACCTCGGCCAGGCGGGCCGCCAGTTGCTCGGGCACATCGGCGCCGATGCCCAGATGAATACCCTGCGTGAGGGTGATGTGGGCTGCTTCAAACGTACCCGCACCCGCACACAGGATGGTGCGCGTGGGCGCGCTTTCGTGCGCTAGCACCAGCATGGCGGGTACCACGGCCTCGGGCTTCAAGGCGTCCAGCACCTCCTGGGGCATCAGGCCCTCGGTCATGCGCGTGGCGGCCGTGGGGGCCAGGGCGTTCACGTGGATGTTGTACTTGGCGCCCTCGATGGCCAGGGTCTGCATCAGCCCCACCTGGGCCAGCTTGGCCGCGCCGTAATTGGCCTGGCCAAAGTTGCCATACAGGCCGGTGGACGAGGTGGTCATGACGATGCGGCCATATTGATGGGCCACCATGTGCGGCCACACGGCCTTGCAGCAGTTGGCGGCACCCATCAGGTGCACATCCACCACCAGGCGGAAGTCGTCCATGCTCATCTTGGCGAACGACTTGTCCCGCAGGATGCCAGCGTTGTTGACCAGAATGTCCACCCGGCCCCAGGCGTCGATGGCCTGCTGCACCATGGCTTCGACCGCAGCAAAGTCGGTAACCGATGCGCCATTGGCCAGCGCCTCGCCGCCGGCTGCGCGGATCTCATCGACCACGGCCTGCGCAGCACTCACGGTACCGCCGCTGCCGTCCACCGCGCCGCCCAGGTCGTTGACCAGCACCTTGGCGCCGCGCTGAGCCAGCGCCAGTGCATGCTGGCGGCCCAGGCCGCCGCCTGCGCCCGTCACGATGGCCACGCGGCCTTGGAAATCAATACCCATGGTGAAGGTTCTCCTGTTGTCTTGGTCAATCAATCAGTGGAATACAAAAACCTATGGCACCTGCCCGAATGTGCTGGCGCCGCGCGCTGCACTGTAAGCCACAGCGCAGCCCGTGCGGGTTGCACAGGCGACTGGATCCTCCGCCACCGGCCCCCACGCTGGCCGAGCACCGCACACGCCCACACGGCACATTGGGAATAATGGGTGCCTGCACAGGCCCTGAGGTAGGGCCGGCGCAGCCCTCCTGCACTCATTTTTTGATAGCTGTTAGCGCATGTAGCACCGGCGCTATTGCCCATTTTTACCCTAGGATCTCCCATGAAAGCAATCTGGAACGGCGTGGTGGTTGCCGAGAGCGACGACACCGTGGTGGTGGAAGGCAACCACTACTTTCCCGAGAGCGCGCTCCACCGCGACTACTTCACGTTCAGCAACCACAAGACCACCTGCGCCTGGAAAGGCCAGGCCAGCTACCTGTCGCTGCTGGTCAACGGCGAAATGAACACCGACGCCGCCTGGTTTTATGCAGACCCCAAGCCCGAGGCCGCAGAAATCAAGGGCCGTGTGGCGTTCTGGAAGGGTGTGAAGGTCACGGCCTGAACGAGCGTCCCGCCGCGCGGCGGCGGCCCCCGTTCGGGTTATCCCTGCCCGCGCTGGACAATCATGTGGATAAGTTTTGGCAAGTCCTGTATGACAGTGGCAAGTGCTTGATTTACAAGGGAATGCACTGCATTGCCTCATTTTTAATCAATCCGCAAAATCATGGCATGGGTTATCCCGGCAGGCACTGGACAATGGTGTGGATAACCTTGGATAAGCCTTGTATGACAGGTTTAAGTGGTTGATTTACAAGGGATATCCTTGCACCGCTCAAAAAACAGGCAATTGCGGAACCTCAATCGCCACTTGCAGCCGGCACCCCTTCGAAGCCACCAAACCCCCCGGTTATCCCTGCCTGCACTGGACAATCTTGTGGATAACTGTGAACAAGCCTTGTATGACAGTCTTAAGTCATTGATTTACAAGGACAGTTCTTGTACCGCTGAAAAAACAGGCAGCGGAGGTGGGTAAAGCGTCTGCGGTACAGTCCACGTCGGCCCTTTGCTGGCCGCTCTTTATTTCATAGCTGCCAGCGCATGATGCACTAGCGCTAGCGGCCCAAAACACTCCATATCCCAGTGTCCACCACGCACCTTCAGCACAGCCCGGCCGCAGAGCGCAACCAGGGCCCTATCCTGGCGCAGCTGCTGGCCCTTTTGCCCGCCACCGGCGCCGCACTGGAGATCGCCAGCGGCACGGGCCAGCACGCCGCGCACTTTGCAGCCGCCCTGCCCGGCTGGAGCTGGCAGCCCACCGACCTGCAGGACACCCACTTCGCATCGATCACCGGCTGGGCGGCGCAGGCCGGTGCCCGCAACGTGCAAGCGCCGCAGCGGCTCAACGTGCTGCATGACCGCTGGCCCAGCGAGGGCCCGGCGTTCGGTGCTGCGTCGTTCGACCTGGTCTATTGCGCCAACATGCTGCACATCGCGCCCTGGGCCTGCTGCACCGGGCTGATGCAGGGCGCCGCCCGCCACCTGGCGCCGGGCGGCCACCTGGTCACCTACGGCCCCTACCTGGAAGACGGCGTGCCCACCGCCCCCGGCAACCTGACCTTTGACGCCAGCCTGCGCGCGCAAGACGCCCACTGGGGCATCCGCCGCATCGAAGACGTGGCCGCCGTTGCCGCCCAGGCAGGGCTGCAACTGGCCGCGCGCCATGCGCTCCCCGCCAACAATCTGCTGCTGGTCTGGACGCACGCCGCACGCAATCCCTGAAGATACACGCCCCATGAGCACATCTACCGCAGCCCCCTTCTTCATCGCCAAGGTCGAGCCCGATGGCACCCAGTGCGATGCGTGGCCCGAACAATCCCTGCTGCTGTCCATGGAGCAAGGTGGCATCGACTGGCCCAGCTCCTGCCGCAACGGCACCTGCCGCACCTGCCTGGGCCAGCTGGTCGAAGGCACGGTGCGCTACGCCATCGAATGGCCGGGCCTCACGGCCGAGGAAAAGGAAGAAGGCTGCGTGCTGCCCTGCGTGGCCTACCCCACATCGGACGTGGTGCTGCGGGGCAGCGCCATCTGATCTGCGTCAGGGGCAACCCCTTTCAGGCACGCGACAAGCCCCGGTGCACTAAAATCCAAGGTTTTTGGGGGCACGATGCCCCTTTGACGTGCGGCAGCGCCGCATCGCATGTTCTTTGGGGCGGTTTCTTGGAGGCACAGCAGTTGCCTTCGGCCACGGGAACCTGTGCTGCAGCACGCCGCCAGCTGGCAACCGCCAGAGGCTCCACAGAAAGCCCCAACCTTCCATGAAAACCCCCCTCACCCCCGTGCCGATCTCGCCCGTCGAGGACATCGTGGCCGAGATGCGCGCCGGGCGCATCGTCATCCTGGTGGATGAAGAAGACCGCGAAAACGAAGGCGACCTCGTGCTGGCCGCCGACCACGTGACGCCCGAGGCCATCAACTTCATGGCCCGCTTCGGCCGGGGCCTGATCTGCCTGACGCTCACCCGCGAGCGCTGCGAGTTCCTCAAGCTGCCGCCCATGGCCGCACGCAATGGCACGGTGTACAGCACTGCGTTCACCGTCTCCATCGAAGCCGCCGAGGGCGTGACCACCGGCATCTCGGCCGCCGACCGCGCCCGCACCGTGCAGGTGGCGGTGGACCGCAACGCCGAGCCCACCGACCTGGTGCAGCCCGGCCACATCTTCCCGCTGCAGGCAGTGGACGGCGGCGTGCTGATGCGCGCAGGCCATACTGAAGCCGGTTGCGACCTAGCCGCCATGGCAGGCTGCAGCCCCGCATCGGTGATCTGCGAGATCATGAAGGACGACGGCACCATGGCCCGCCTGCCCGATCTTCAGCTGTTTGCGGCCGAGCATGGCCTCAAGATCGGCACCATCGCCGACCTGATCGAATACCGCAGCCGCAACGAGTCGCTGGTTGAAAAGGTGGGCACACGCACGCTGCAGACGGCGTATGGCCAGTTCACCGCCCACGCGTTCCGCGACAAGCCCAGCCAGGCCGTGCACCTGGCGCTGGTCAAGGGCCAGTGGAGCGCCGACGACGTGGTGCCCGTGCGCGTGCACGAGCCGCTGTCGGTGTTCGATGCGCTGGAGGTCAACCGCTCCATGCACTCCTGGGGGCTGGACACCAGCCTGCAGTACCTGGCCAAACAGGGCCAGGGCGTGGCCGTGCTGCTGAACTGCGGCGAAAGTGCGGACCAGTTGCTGGCGCAATTTGAAGGCACCGCCCGCTCCGCCCAGGCGCCCGAGCGCGGCCGCATGGACCTGCGCACCTATGGCGTGGGCGCGCAGATCCTGCGCGAGTGTGGCGTGCACAAGATGGCCCTGATGGGCCAGCCGCGCCGCATGCCCAGCATGACCGGCTACGGCCTCGAAATCACCGGTTTCATCCCCAAGGAATAAAGAACATGTTTGGCGCAGACAAAGGAACAGCGGACAAGCTGGACGGCAAGAAGCTGCACATCGGCATCGTGCAGGCCCGCTTCAACGAGAGCATCACCAACACCCTGGCCGCCGCCTGCCGCGCAGAGCTGCTGGCCCTGGGCGTACAAGAAAAACACATCAAGCATGTGCTGGTGCCGGGCGCACTCGAAGTGCCCGTGGCCTTGCAGGCCATGGCCGAAAGCGACGAGTACGACGCGCTGATCGCGCTGGGCTGCATCATCCGGGGCGAAACCTACCACTTCGAGCTGGTGGCCAACGAATCCGGCGCGGGCGTCACACGCCTGTCGCTGGACTACCAGATCCCGATTGCCAACGCCATCATCACCACCGAAAACCTGGAACAGGCCATTGCCCGCCAGACCGAGAAGGGTGTGGACGCGGCCCGCGTCGCGGTGGAAATGGCCAACCTGCTGGACGAGCTGTCATGAGCGAAAACACCCCTACGCCATCGTCGGCACGTCCGCCCAAGCAAACCCGCACCGGCCTCAAAAGCACGGGCACACGCAAGGCCGCCTCCAAGTCCAACCGCAGCCGCGCGCGCGAGTTCGCGCTGCAGGCGCTGTACCAGCACCTGGTGGGCGGCAACGACGCTGCGGCCATCGACGCGTTCACGCGCGACCTGGCGGGCTTTCACAAGGCCGACTCGGCACACTACGACGCACTGCTGCACGGCTGCATCGAGCACGCCGCCAGCATGGATGCACTGATCACCCCGCTGCTGGACCGCAAGATGGCCGAGATCTCGCCCATCGAACACGCCAGCATGTGGATCGGCGTGTACGAGTTCCAGAACTGCCTGGATGTGCCCTGGCGCGTGGTGCTCAATGAGTGCATCGAACTGGCCAAGGAGTTTGGTGGTACGGACGGCCACAAGTACGTGAACGCCGTGCTCAACGGCCTGGCCCCCCAACTGCGCGCGGTGGAAGTGGCGGCCGACAAGGCCGCAGGCGCGGGCGCGGGCGCGGGCGCTGCCTGACCCTGCCCTGCCCCTCTGCCGCCCTGCCCGTTGAACCTCTGGGCGGCTTGGTTTCTTTTCTTTCTACGCCCTCACGCCACCACGTCCACAAGGGGCCCGGTCGGGGCAGGATGCCATTCCATGAAGTTTTCCACGCGCGCCGAGCGCATTGAGCCGTTCTATGTGATGGAGGTCGCCAAGGCCGCGCAGGCGCTGGCCCGCGAGGTGGCTGGCACGCGCGAGCCGATGATCTTTCTGAACATCGGAGAGCCCGACTTCACCGCCCCGCCGCTGGTGCAAGAAGCCGCTGCGCGCGCTGTGCACAGTGGCGCCACGCAATACACCAACGCACTGGGGCTGGATGCCTTGCGCGAGCGCATCAGCGGCTGGTACCAAAGCCGCTTTGGCGTCAACGTGCCTGCACGCCGAATCGTGGTGACGGCGGGCGCATCGGCCGCGCTGCAGCTGGCGTGCCTGGCACTGATTGAGTCGGGCGACGAAATTTTGATGCCCGACCCCAGCTACCCCTGCAACCGCCACTTTGTGAGCGCCGCAGAAGGCAAGGCCGTGCTGCTGCCCACCACGGCGGCAGAGCGCTACCAGCTGAGCGCCGACAAGGTGCGCGCGGCGTGGAATGAAAAAACGCGCGGCGTGCTGCTGGCCTCGCCCTCCAACCCCACGGGTACTTCGATTGCGCCCGATGAGCTGCGCCGCATCCACGACGTGGTGCGTGCGCACGACGGCATCACGATGATCGACGAGATCTACCTGGGCCTGTCGTACGAGGAAGAGTTTGGCCACACCGCACTGGCCATCGACGACAACATCATCAGCATCAACAGCTTCAGCAAGTACTTCAACATGACCGGCTGGCGCCTGGGCTGGATGGTGGTGCCCGACGCGATGGTGCCGGTGGTCGAGCGCCTGGCGCAGAACCTGTTCATCTGCGCCAGCACCGTGTCGCAACACGCAGCACTGGCCTGCTTCGAGGCCGAAAGCATTGCCGAATACGAACGCCGCCGCGCCGAGTTCAAGGCCCGGCGCGACTTCTTCATCCCCGCGCTGCAGTCGCTGGGCCTGAATGTGCCCGTGATGCCCGACGGTGCGTTCTACGCCTGGGCCGATTGCACGCAGGCCGCGCAGCGCCTGGGTGTGACAGGTAGCTGGGACTTTGCGTTTGAGCTGATGCGCCGCGCGCACATTGCCGTCACGCCGGGTCGAGACTTTGGCACGGCCGAGCCTGAGCGCTTCATCCGCTTTTCGACCGCCAACTCCATGGCGCAACTGCAGGAGTCCGTGGAGCGGCTGCGCAAGCTGCTCGGATGACCAAGGCGAGCGACCCCACGATGGCGTTTGAATTTCCGATCCGGATTTACTGGGAGGACACCGATGCCGGTGGCATCGTGTTCTACGCCAACTACCTCAAATTCTTTGAGCGCGCGCGCACCGAATGGCTGCGCTCGTTGGGTGTGGGCCAACAGCAGTTGCGGGAACAAACCGGCGGCATGTTTGTCGTAACCGACGCGCAGCTGCGCTACCACCGCCCCGCACGGCTGGACGATGAACTGATTGTTACCGCCGCCCTACAGAGCAGTGGCCGCGCATCGTTGACAATAGTGCAGCAGGCGCTCCTGAAACCAGAGCAGATGACCGACCAGCCCCCCACCTTGCTGACCGAAGGCTCCATCCGCATCGGATGGGTTGATGCCGCCACCCTGCGCCCCGCCAGAATTCCGAGCACCCTCCTGGAACAACTCACACCATGAATTCCCAAAACATGTCCATCATCTCCCTGGTGCTGCACGCCAGCTGGGTGGTGCAACTCGTGATGCTGCTGCTGCTGGGCGTGTCGGTGGCTAGCTGGGCCGCCATCTTCCGCAAGCTGTTTGCCTTGAAGCGCGTGAAGACTCTGAACGAAGATTTCGAGCGCGAGTTCTGGTCGGGCACCAGCCTGAACGACCTGTACGCCGCCGCCGCGCAAAACGCCAAGCAGGCGGGGCCCATGGAGCGCATTTTTGCCAGCGGCATGCGTGAGTACCAGAAACTGCGCGAGCGCCGCATCACCGACCCGGGCACCTTGCTGGACGGCGCGCGCCGCGCCATGCGTGCGAGCTTCCAGCGTGAGATGGATGTGGTCGAGTCGAGCCTTTCGTTCCTGGCCTCGGTCGGCTCCGTATCGCCGTACGTGGGTCTGTTCGGCACCGTGTGGGGAATCATGCACGCCTTCACCGGCTTTGCAGGCATGGAACAGGTCACGCTCGCCACCGTGGCCCCTGGCATTGCCGAGGCGCTGGTCGCCACCGCCATCGGCCTGTTCTCGGCCATCCCGGCCGTGATCGCCTACAACCGCTTTGCGCGCGACATTGACCGCGTGGCCACACACCAGGAGACCTTCATCGAAGAGTTCTCCAACATCCTGCAGCGCAACCTGGGCGCCCAGCCTGCGCCTACGGGCCACACGGCCTCCGGCCACTGATCCGGGAGGCACCCCATGCCCGCCATGGCATCTCGCGGCCGAGGCCGCCGCACCATCAACGAGATCAACATGGTCCCGTTCATCGACGTCATGCTGGTGCTGCTCATCATCTTCATGGTGACGGCGCCCATGCTCACGCCCGGCGTTGTTGATGTGCCCAGCGTGGGCAAGAGCAAGAACATGCCCAAGGTGGTGGCCCAGGTCATCGTCAACAAGGACGGCACGCTGCAGTTCAAAACCCCCGAAGCCACGCGCAGCCTGAACCAGCGCGAGATCGGCGACGCCGCCAGCCGCTGGCAAAAGAGCCAAGGGCCCGAGAGTGCCGTAGTCATCAGCGCCGACAAAGGCGTGCAGTACGAAACCGTGGTGAAGGCGATGGATGCCCTGCAGAAAGCAGGCGTGCAACGCGTAGGCCTGTCGGTCAAGCAAGGCGGTTGAACCGAACCCGCCCGGCACCGCTCAGACGCCCATGCACGCCCACTCCGACCGCGACCAGTTTGCCCCGCCCCGCCCACCGGCACGCCTGCGCGCCATCACGCTGGCGGTGCTGGTGCATGCGGTGCTGATCGGCGCGTTGACCTGGGGTGTGAACTGGAAGAACACGGTCGACCAGCCCGCAGTGGAGGCCGAGCTGTGGGCCGCCGTGCCCACACAGGCCGCGCCGCGCGCCGTGGAGCCCCCACCGCCCCCGCCACCGCCTCCGGTACAGCAAGTCACCCCTCCCCCGCCCCCCGCGCCCCCTGTGCGTGCTGCAGAGCCGCCCGACACACGCGAGGCGGACATCGCCATAGAGCGCGAGAAAAAGCGCCTGGAGCAGGAAAAGAAAGCCCGCGAGCAACAGCAGCTGCGCGAAAAGCGCGAGCGTGAGCGCAAGGAAGAAGAACGCCGCGACCGCCTGGAGCAGGAGAAAAAAGAGCGTCTGCAAAAAGAACGCGACAAAGAAAAGGAACAGCGCGAAAAGCAGCTGGCCGAGCAGAAAAAGGCTGAGCAGGACAAGCAGAAGAAGCTGGCCGAAGACAAACGCAAGGCCGACGAGACCGCCAAGCGCAAGGCAGAAACCGAGGCCAAGCAACTGGCTGAACAGCGTGAGGCCAACCTGCGCCGCATTCAGGGCATGGCCGGGGCCACAGGGGCAGAGAGCGCCACGGGTAAAGACAAGGACAACCGTAGTCCGTCAAGCGGCTACGGCGGCAAGGTGGCCGCCAAGGTCAAGCCCAACATCGTGTACCCGGACGCGATCTCGGGCAACCCGCGCGCCGAGGTCGAGGTGCGGCTGTCGCCCGACGGCACCATCGTGGGCAAGCGCCTGGCGCAGTCTAGCGGCAACAAGGCCTGGGACGACGCGGTGCTGCGGGCACTGGACAAGACCGAGACGCTGCCGCGCGATGTGGACGGTCGCGTGCCACCCTCCCTCACCATCGGCTTCAGGCCTCAAGACTGAGCTGGACTCCGAGCCCCGGCAAGGGCTTGCCCTGCTGCGGTGGGCCCTTGCCTCGTTGCTGATGCGCTCAGGGAGCCCATGCAGCAGCGGCGTTTACCGCCTGCGCCTGAAGCCTCGTGGCAGTTTGCCCTGACACGCTGGACTGGGCCGTGCCCTGCGAACTCCCAAAAGCAAAGCGCCCGGCAGAACCGGGCGCCCTTTTTAGAGTTATACGGCTGTAGCGCTAGTGGAATATGCGCTGCAAGCTATACATTCAATAGCAATTCGCCAGCATGCATCAGCGGTCGCGCCGCTCCATGCGGCGGTTCAGGTTCAGCGCGCCCAGCGTGCAGGCCACCCCCGACAGCAGGTACACCGTCACTGCCAGCAGACCGAACTGCGACGACAGATACAGGGCCACCAGCGGTGCGAAGGCTGCACCAATGATCCAGGCCAGGTCGGCAGACAGGGCGGCGCCGGTATAGCGGTACTGCGGCGAGAAGTTGGCCGTGACTGTGCCCGAAGCCTGGCCGTACGACAGACCCAGCAGCACAAAGCCCAGCAACAGGAACATGGTGCTGCCCACTTCGCCAGTGTTGAGCAGTACGGGCGCCATGAAGCTGAACACGCCAATCAGCACGGCCATGCCGCCCAGCAGCTTGCGGCGACCCAGGTGGTCTGACAGCCAGCCCGACACCATGATGGCGCCCGCCGCGAGGAACGCGCCGACGATCTGCACGCCCAGGATCTGGGTAACGGGCTGGTCGGAGTACAGCGTGATCCACGACAGCGGAAACACCGTGACCAGGTGGAACAGTGCAAAGCTGGCCAGCGCCGCAAAAGCGCCCAGCAGCACGTTGCTGCCTTCGTCACGCATGACGCGGCTCACAGGTACGGGCTGCAGCTCGCGGTCCTTGAGCAGTTCGGAGTACGACTGCCCCACCACCAGGCGCAGGCGCGCAAACAGCGCCACCACGTTCACGGCAAAGGCCACAAAAAACGGATAACGCCAGCCCCAGGCCAGAAACTCTTGCACCGTGAGGCTGCTGTACAAGTAGGCAAACAGGCCCGCAGCCAGCACAAAGCCCAGTGGCGCGCCCAACTGGCCAATCATGGCGTACCAGCCACGGCGCTCCTTGGGAGCCGACATGGCCAGCAGCGAAGGCAGGCCGTCCCACGAGCCACCGAGCGCGAGCCCCTGACCCACTCGCAGGATCAGCAGGGCCACGATGGCTGCGGTGCCCACATCCTTGTAGCCAGGCAAAAACGCCATGCCCACCGTGCAGACGCCCAGCACGAACAGCGCAATGGTCAGCTTGGTGCCCCGCCCCCAGCGCCGCTGGATGGCCATGGAGATGGCGGTGCCCACCGGGCGAACCACGAAGGCGACGGCCAGCAGCGCGAACGCCATCAGTGTGCCGTCCAGACGGGACAGGAAGGGAAAAAGGAAGGACGGGAAGACAAGAACGCAGGCGATCCCGAAAACGAAGAAGTCGAAATACTCGGACGAGCGCCCGATGATCACGCCCACAGCGATTTCGCTGGGGGTGACGTCTTCATGCGTATCAGCCCGCGAGAGAGAGGCGGCACTTTCTTGAAAACCGGCCGCAGGGTAAGTGGCAGTGGCGGGGCTGCTCATGAACATGGCTCCTTGACGTTGTTAGCTAACTAAGACCACTCCGTTCTACACGCAACGCTGGCAGGCCACAAGTGCGGTTTCACTATGCCGGCTGCAGGAAATGTCCTTCAAAGCCCCAATTGCACCAATTTGGTGCAATTTCCATCCGTGCGTTTGATCTTGGACAAAATGTCCAATCGACAAAAAAGCTAGCGCTAGTACATTCGCACACATCCCGTTATCCGCGTTTACCCTGAAACGCATTGATCGCGCAATACACATGCTCAAACTTCCCCAACTTCGTGGGCCCACCTGGTTGCTCGCTCTGGCAGCCCTGGGCAGCTTGGCAGGCTGCAGCAAAGCTGTCGTGCTCAACCCTGCCGGTGACGTCGCTGCCCAGCAGGGCCAGATGGTCATCACCGCCACGCTGCTGATGCTGATCATCATCGTGCCCGTAATCGCGCTCACCCTGCTGTTTGCCTGGAAATACCGCCAGGGCAACACCGAGGCCGAGTACGACCCGGAATGGCACCACTCCACCACGCTGGAACTGGTGATCTGGACCGTGCCCTTGCTGATCATCATCGCCCTGGGCGCCATCACCTGGATCGGCACCCACAAGCTCGACCCCTACCGCCCCCTGGACCGCATCGACGCACAGCGCGCCGTCCCCGCCGACGTGAAGCCGCTCGAAGTGCAGGTGGTGGCCATGGACTGGAAATGGCTGTTCTTCTACCCCGAGCAAGGCATCGCCACCGTGAATGAAGTGGCAGCGCCGGTGGACCGCCCCATCCTGTTCAAGCTGACGGCCACGTCCACCATGAACGCGTTTTATGTGCCAGACCTTGCCGGCATGATCTACGCCATGCCCGGCATGCAGACCGAGTTGAACGCGGTGATCAACAGGCCCGGCGTGTTC
>NZ_JADHVT010000103.1 GCF_016783915.1 Acidovorax sp. | reverse complement strand
CCCATTAGTGGGAGGCCACGATACCCGTTTGAGAAGTGAACAGGAAAGCCAACAGAATCAACGATCTACCAACACCACCCCCGCGCCAGTGCTGGGTTTGCGTACCGCCAGTTATTGCACTGAAAACGAGGGGACCCCGGCATCGGCTGCCGATGACATCAAGAGGTTGATCGATGCTTCCGTCAGCAGTGTGGCGTCTGGGGGGGCGCTGGCGCAGGATGCGGCGTCTCGCATGAACGGCATCGTCGCTTCGGTTCAGGATGTGACCGAGGCCATCCAGTCGATTTCCTGCGTCGCAGTTGCCCAAAAGGACACCGTGCAGGACATCGCGCGCTCGCTCAACGAAATAGAGCAGGCCACCCAGCAGAATGCTGCATTGGTGGAGGAGGAGGCTGCTGTTTCGCGGGCGCTCAATGACCAGTCGCGCCGTTTGGCGCAGTTGGTCGCTACTTTTGAGACATAGCATATCGTCGCCGTCGCGCGGGAAGACAACTGCGCTATTTCGCCAGACGAATTGCCTAGAGTCGTACGGATGAGCACGCACCGGATGCGCTGGGACTCATTACTCCACATTAGCCTGCAGTTCGACATCTCGCCTTCTAGGTTCTCCTGCTACGGAGGCCTTGAAAAGTTCTCAGAAAGGGGCCGTTGGTCATTTGATCGGGGTGTTTCGTCATCGCGGCTCGCAGCACCGGAACCTACGATTCCTTGCGTGCTCCGGACGATATGGAGCGGTGCGGCGACGACCGCTGCATCCACGATCCAGGGCCAGCCAAATAAAGGAGACAAACATGCACCAGATCGATATGCAGACGCTCGCCGACGAGGCCAAATTCAACGGCTTTCATGTCAAGGTACTTTTGTGGTGCCTGCTGATTCTCATCATCGACGGCTATGACATCGCCGTGGTCGGCATCGCCCTGCCGTCCATCATGCAGCAGATGGGCGTGAACGCATCAACCGCTGGCTTCATGGCCAGCTCGGCCTTGTTCGGCATGATGTTCGGCGCCATGCTTCTGGGCACGCTGTCGGACCGCATCGGCCGACGCTGGGCCCTCTCCATCGGCATCATGCTGTTCAGCGTATTCACTGCAGCCACTGGGTTCACCAAGGACCCCGTCAGTTTCAGCGTGGTGCGCTTCATCGCGGGCCTGGGGATTGGTGGCGTGCTGCCGGTCATCGTGGCGCAGATGGTCGAGTACTCGCCCAAGAAGATCCGCAGCCTGATGACGGCGCTGATGACCTCGGGCTATGCACTGGGCGGCATCCTGGCCGCAGTGTTGGGCAAGCAGTTGATCGGCGAGTACGGCTGGCAGGCCGTGTTCATCGCAGCGGGGGTGCCCGTGCTGCTGATTCCGTTCGTCCTCAAGTTCGTGCCGGAGTCCATGACCTACCTGATCTCGCGCCAACGCAACGACGAATTGGCCGAAGTGGCCCATAGTCTCCAGCCAGGGGTCAAGTACCCGGCGGGCACGCAGTTTGTCGTGCCCTCTGCCGACCGCGTGGCGGGTGCGCCTGTTGCTCGCCTGTTCCAGGACGGGCGGGGTCTGAGCACGGTGCTGTTCTGGGTCGCCTTCTTCTCGGGCCTGTTTATGGTCTATGCGCTCAGCAGTTGGCTGACCAAGCTGATGGCGATGGCTGGCTACAGCCTGGGGTCTGCCCTCAGCTTCGTCATCGCGCTGAACGTGGGTGCCATCGTCGGTGCCGTGGGCGGCGGGTGGCTCGCCGACAAGTTCAACATCAAGTGGGTGCTGGTGGCGATGTATGCGCTGGGCGGCGTGCTGCTGTACCTGATGACCTTCCAGACCTCGACCGAGGTGCGTTACCTGATCATCGGCGCGGTCGGCGCCTGCACCACCGGCGCGCAACTGGTGGCCTATGCCTTCTGCGGGCAGTTTTACCCGATGTCCATCCGCTCGACCGGTATCGGCATGGCCTCCGGCGTAGGGCGCCTGGGCGCGATCGCTGCGCCGCTGCTGATCGGCCAGATCGTCGCGCTGGAACTGCCGCTGGAGCAGAACTTCGTGGTGATTGGCGGTTTCGGAGTCCTCGGTGCCATCGCCCTGGCGTTCATCAAGCACGGCGGCCCTACGTTGGCGGCTCCGCAAGAGACTGCACGAGAACTGCGTCCGTCGCAGCTGACCCCGGAAAGCGCCTGATTGTCATCACTATGGGAATTCACTATGTCTGTCTACACCGCGCCCTTGCGCGAAATGCTGTTCACGATGAAGGAGGTCGGCGGCCTGGACGCGATCTGCGCCCAGCCCGGCTATGAAGAAACCACGCCCGATCTGGTCGAAGCCATCCTGCAGGAGGCAGCCAACTACGCCGCTGGCGTGCTGGACCCGCTGAACCGCCCCGGCGACGTGCAAGGAGCGCGCTGGCACGATGGTCAGGTCACGCCCGCCGACGGCTTTCGCGATGCCTGGGCCAGCTTCTGCGAGAACGGCTGGAACGGCATGCCCGCTGCCACCGAATGGGGCGGCCAGGGCCTGCCCACGCTGGTGTCCACCGCCGTGCTGGAGATGTGGAAGTCGTCCAACCTCGCGTTCAGCCTGTGCCAGATGCTCACGCTGGGCGCGGTGGAAGCCATTGCGCACCATGGCAGCGACGCACTCCAGCGCCGCTTCCTGGCGCCCATGGTCGAAGGCCGCTGGACGGGCACCATGAACCTCACAGAGCCCCAGGCAGGCTCCGACCTGGCCGCGCTGCGCAGCC
The DNA here is from genome assembly GCF_016783915.1 of Acidovorax sp. Classification (GTDB taxonomy): domain Bacteria; phylum Pseudomonadota; class Gammaproteobacteria; order Burkholderiales; family Burkholderiaceae_C; genus Acidovorax. Next base: position 14,680 of record NZ_JADHVT010000103.1, on the reverse strand, counting down.
GCGCCGTACCCGAGGGCGACCACTACCGCGTCAGCGGCAACAAGATCTTCATCACCTGGGGTGAGCACGACATGGCCGAGAACATCGTCCACCTCGTGCTGGCGCGCCTGCCCGATGCGCCGCCGGGCGTGAAGGGGATCTCGCTGTTCCTGTGCCCGAAGTTCCTGATCAACGACGACGGCACCCTGGGCGAACACAACGACCTGGCCTGCACTTCCATCGAGCACAAGATGGGCATCCACGGCAGCCCCACGGCGTCGATGAGCTTTGGCGACGGCGGCGGTGCCATCGGCTATCTGGTCGGCGAGCCGAACCAGGGGCTGGCCTGCATGTTCACCATGATGAACCACGCACGGCTGAACGTGGGCCTGGAAGGCGTGGGCATCTCCGAGCGCGCCTACCAGCGTGCGCGTGCCTACGCGCTGGAGCGGGTGCAGGGCAAGCCGCTGCTCAGTGGCAGCACCGCCATCGCAGGCCACCCGGACGTTCGGCGCATGCTGATGGACATGAAGGCCCGCACCGAGGCCATGCGCGCGCTGGCCTACTTCTGTGCGGGCCAGATGGACCGCGCCGCAGGCCACGCCGACGCGCAGGAGCGCGCGCAGGCGCAGGCTCTGGTCGGCCTGCTGATACCGGTGGTCAAGGGCTGGTGTACCGACAGCGCGCAGGGCATCACGTCCGATGGCGTACAGGTGCATGGCGGCATGGGCTACGTCGAGGAAACCGGCGCTTCGCAGCACATGCGCGACGCGCGCATCACGACCATCTACGAAGGCACCACGGGCATCCAGGCGAACGATCTGATCGGCCGCAAGCTGGCACGCGAGGGCGGGCGCACGCTGAAGGCGCTGCTGTTCCGCATCGACGGCGATGCGCGCCGACTGGCCGAGGCGCCCGATGCCGTGCTGGCGCAGATCGGCAGTGCCCTGGCGGCTTCGGCCCGTGCGCTGCAAGAGGCGACCGACTGGCTGCTGGCCCACGACGCTCAACCCGCGCAGTGCGCGGCGGGCGCCGTGCCCTTCCTGCGGCTGGCGGGCACCGTGATCGGCGGCTGGCTGTCGGCGCGCATGGCCGAGGCCGCCACGGCGCAGCTCACGGCGGGTGCGGGCGACGCGGGCTTTCTCGGTGCCAAGCGCGCCACGGCCAGCCATTACGCTGCGCACGTCCTGGTGCAGGCGCCGATGCTGCGCGACATCGTCATGCATGGCGCAGACAGCACGCTGGCCCTGGCGGACGATCAACTCTGAGCGTGAAAGAAAAGATGAACGACCAGGACGGCTACGACGTTGCCGCGCGCGAACAACAAACCGTGCCCCTGGTAGCTTGAATCCCGAAAGGAAACCCTCCCATGAAAATTCTCGTCCCAGTCAAGCGGGTAGTCGATAAGGACATCAAAGTGCGCGTCAAGAGCGACGGCACGGGCGTGGACATCGCCAACGTGAAGATGAGCATGAACCCCTTCGACGAAATCGCCGTCGAAGAAGCCGTGCGCCTGAAAGAAAAGGGCGCCGTCACCGAAGTCATCGCCGTCTCCTGCGGCGACGCCAAGTGCCAGGAAACCCTGCGCACCGCCATGGCCATCGGCGCCGACCGCGGCATCCTCGTCGAATCCGACGCCGAACTGCAGCCCCTGGCCATCGCCAAGCTGCTCAAGGCCCTGGTGGACAAGGAACAGCCCGGCCTCATCTTCCTGGGCAAACAGGCCATCGACAGCGACGACAACCAGGTCGGCCAGATGCTCGCCGCCCTCACCGACCTGCCCCAGGCCACCTTCGCCAGCAAGGTGGAAGTGGCCGACGGCAAGGCCACCGTCACCCGCGAAGTGGACAGCGGCCTCGAAACCCTCTCCATCACCCTGCCCGCCGTCGTTACCGCCGACCTGCGCCTGAACGAGCCGCGCTACGTCACCCTGCCCAACATCATGAAGGCCAAGAAGAAGCAGCTTGACACCTTCAAGCCCGAGGATCTGGGCGTGGACGTCGCCCCGCGCCTCAAGACCCTCAAGGTCAGCGAACCGCCCAAGCGCGGCGCAGGCGTGAAGGTGGCCGACGTGGCCGCCCTGTTCGAAAAACTCAAGAACGAAGCGAAGGTGATCTGAATGTCCGTACTCGTCATTGCTGAACACGACAACGCATCCATCAAGGGCGCAACCCTCAACACCGTCACCGCTGCAGCAGCCTGCGGCGGCGACGTGCATGTACTGGTAGCCGGTGAAGGCGCAGGCGCCGCAGCCGCTGCCGCCGCACAAATCGCAGGCGTCGCCAAGGTCATCCACGCCGACGGCGCCAGCCTCAAGGACGGCCTGGCAGAAAACCTCGCCGCGCAAGTCCTGGCCATCGCCAGCAACTACAGCCACCTGCTGTTCCCCGCCACCGCCAGCGGCAAGAACGTCGCCCCCCGCGTCGCCGCCAAGCTCGACGTGGCCCAGATCAGCGACATCACCAAGGTGGTCAGCGCCGACACCTTCGAGCGCCCCATCTACGCAGGCAACGCCATCGCCACCGTGCAAAGCGGTGATGCCACCAAGGTCATCACCGTGCGCACCACCGGCTTCGACCCGGCAGCCGCCACCGGCGGCAGCGCAGCCGTCGAAACCGCAGCCGCCGTCGCCGACGCAGGCAAGAGCAGCTTCGTGGGCCGCGAAGTCAGCAAGAGCGACCGCCCCGAACTCACCGCCGCCAAGATCATCGTCTCCGGCGGCCGGGCACTGGGCAGCAAGGAGAAGTTCGACGAAGTCATGACCCCCCTGGCCGACAAGCTGGGCGCGGCCATCGGCGCCAGCCGCGCAGCGGTGGACGCGGGCTATGCCCCCAACGACCTGCAAGTGGGCCAGACGGGCAAGATCGTCGCGCCGCAGCTGTACATCGCCGCAGGCATCTCGGGCGCCATCCAGCACTTGGCAGGCATGAAGGACTCCAAGGTGATCGTGGCGATCAACAAGGACCCCGAGGCGCCGATCTTCAGCGTGGCCGACTACGGGCTGGAGGCCGACCTGTTCGCGGCCGTGCCGGAACTGGTCAAGGCGCTGTAAGAGGCGCTTGTCACCGTGGACCCCCCATGACGAACGAAGAAATCCTCGCCCAGTACGGCCCGCGCGAATCCATGGAATACGACGTGGTCGTGGTCGGAGGCGGCCCGGCGGGCCTGTCCACCGCGATCCGCCTCAAGCAACTGGCAGCCGAGAAAGGCCAGGACGTATCGGTGGTGGTGCTGGAAAAAGGCTCCGAGCCCGGCGCGCACATCCTCTCGGGCGCCATCATGGACCCCAAGGCGCTGACCGAACTCATCCCCGACTGGAAGGCCAAGGGCGCCCCCTTGAACCAGCCCGTCACCGACGACGCCTACATCTTCCTGTCCGAGAAATCGGGCTTTCGCGTCCCCAACGTCTTCCTGCCCCCCTTCGCGCACAACCACGGCAACTACATCGTGCGCCTGGGCGACGTGACCAAGTGGCTGGGCGAGCAGGCCGAGGCGCTGGGCGTGGAGATCTTCCCCGGCTTCGCCGCCGCCGAGGTGCTGTACAACGATGACGGCTCGGTGAAGGGCGTGGCCACCGGCAACATGGGCATCGGCAAGAACGGCGAGCCGACCGAGAACTTCCAGCTGGGCATGGAACTGTTGGGCAAGTACACCGTGTTCGCCGAGGGCGCGCGCGGCCACCTGGGCCGCCAGTTGATCGCCAAATACCACCTGGACGAAGGGCGTGACCCGCAGAGCTTCGGCATCGGCGTCAAGGAGTTGTGGGAAATCGACCCCAAGAAGCACCAGCCCGGCTTCGTGATGCACACCGCGGGCTGGCCCATGGAGAACGACACCTACGGCGGCGCCTTCCTGTACCACCTGGACGACAACAAGGTGGCCCTGGGCTTCGTCACCGGCCTGGGGTACAAGAACCCGTACCTGAGCCCCTTCGAGGAGTTCCAGCGCTGGAAGACGCACCCGAACGTGCGCTACTACTTCGAGAACGACAAGGGCGAGATCACCGCCAAGCGCCTGTCCTACGGCGCACGCGCCATCAACGCCAGCGGCATCAATGCGCTGCCCAAGACCATCTTCCCGGGCGGCGCGCTCGTGGGCTGCGATGCGGGTTACCTGAACGTGGGCCGCATCAAGGGCAGCCATGCCGCCATCAAGACCGGCATGCTGGCGGCGGACGCCATCTACGACGCCGTCACCGCAGGCCGCCAGCACGACGAACTGAAAGCGTACCCCGAGGCTTTCGAGAAAAGCTGGCTCTACACCGAACTGAACAAGGACCGCAACTTCAAGAACTGGTTCAAGTACGGCCTGACCACGGCCACGCTGATGAACGGCTTCGAGCAGTTCGTGCTGCGCGGCCACATCCCCTGGACGCTGCACCGCGACAAGGCCGATCACCAGTACTTGAAGCCCGCGGCGGAGTGCAAGCCCATCGTGTACCCCAAGCCCGATGGCAAGCTGACCTTTGACCGCTTGAGCAGCGTGTTCATCAGCAACACCAACCATGAGGAGAACCAGCCCGCGCACCTGACGCTCAAGGATGCGAGCGTGCCGGTGAACATCAATCTGGCCAAGTACGCAGGTCCCGAAAGCCGCTACTGCCCGGCGGGTGTGTACGAGTTCGTGAAGAACGACGACAACACCGAGCGGCTGCAGATCAATGCGCAGAACTGCGTGCATTGCAAGACCTGCGACATCAAGGACCCGACGCAGAACATCGTGTGGGTGACGCCTGAGGGCGGGGGCGGGCCGAATTACGCGGGGATGTGAGCGGCTGCACTTCGCTACGGATTCAGTAGCTGCCAGCGCAGGACCCATAAGCGCGGGAAGGCAATTGAACCTAAAAACCGCAGTTACCCGTCCCCTGCGAGCGCCGTTGGAGGCGGCTGCGGGCCGCTGCCCGGTGCGATGCGCTCGCTGACGTAGCGCACCAATGCAGCCCAGGGGTCGCTGCCCCTGAACTGCTCCGCAATTGCCCGAACATGGCGTAAAGCCGCGCCCACATTGGCGATCAGCCGTTTGAGCAGCTTGCGCTGGGCATGCATGGGCGTCAGGTACAGGGTCGTCGCGCCTGCAAGCGTGCGGGCTGAACCTGGCGTGCGTCGGCCGTGCCGCGCGGTTGCTCGACCAGTTCGTTGCATTGCGCCAAGCCTGTGGCGCCCAGGGGGTGGGCCTTGGAGAGCAGGCCGCCGGAAGGGTTGGCGACGACCTTGCCGCCGTAGCGGTAGCCGTCAACGGCCAGCAAGACCTTGGGCGCTATCTGATGGACCCGATCCAGCGCGCTGTGCGTGCCCATGTCAGGGGAACACATCGACCAGATCGCGCCGATGCTGGCGCAAGCCAGGAAGGCCACGATGGTTTCGGGAATATTGGGCAGGTAGGCCACCACCCGATCACCTTCGACGACGCCCATCCGGCGCAGCCCCGCAGCCATGGCCGCGACCTGGCGGCGCAACTCGTCCCAGGACACTGCGTCCAGTCCGTCCCGTGCCTCAGAGCGCGCGAGGATGGCTGACTTACCAGGACGATGCTGCGTGTGATTCACACCGGTCAGCGCCCGATAAACTGCGGCGTCCGCTTTTCGACGAAGGCGCGAACTGCCTCCAGAGAATCCGCAGTTTTCGAGGCCCGGTGCATCTCGGCCGCCTCCAGCCTCAAGGAGGCCGCCAGATCACCCTGGAAGGCCGCGAGTTGCAGGCGCTTGGCGCCCGCATAACCTTGCGTCGGGCCGGCCGAGAATTGCACCGCCATGCGCCGCGCTTCCTCCAGCAGGCTCTCGCCGGGAACCACTTTCTCGACCAATCCCCAGGCCAGGGCTTCGTCCGAAGTCACTGCGCGATTGGTCAGGATCATGTCGCGTGCGCGCCGCCCGCCCACTGCGCGCGGCAGGAGCCAGCTGATGCCAAGATCCCCTGGGTATCCAAGGCCGGTATGGGCCGCCACAAACTTCGTTCCATGGGCGGCAATCAGGTAGTCAGACGCCAAGGCCAGCGCGAGACCGCCCCCGGCGACCGCGCCTTGTACGGCGCAGACCACCGGGAACGGCAGGCTGGCGAATTGGGGAATCATGCTTTCGGCCACACTCAACTCGTCATCGACCAGGGTGGACAACGCATCGCCTGCGGCCACCATTTCGTCGATGTCGCCGCCGCAACTGAACATCCGGCCCTCGCCGCGCAGCAGCAACGCCCGAATCGAGGCATCGCGTTCGACATCCGCAATGACGCCAGCGAGCAGGTTGATGACCGACCTGCTCAGCGCATTCTTTTTCTGGGGCGCATTGAGGGTGATGGTCGCAACAGCGCCATCCTTTTCGAGAAGGATCGGATTTCCAGACATGTTGACGTTCCTTGATGGGTCACGATTTCAGGCGCCAGCGCGGCGACCGAAGCGGTGCTGACAACGGCGCCGTGGTCGCCGCCAACACTGGGAAAGCGCTTACGGTCAGGCGGATGAAGAAGAACTTGCTCGGCTGCGCCAAAGGGCCGTAATCCAGCCGCTCACACCATTGGGTGCCAGGAATACCACCGCGAGCAGCGCGAAGCCAAAAATCATCCACGGGGCGGATTGCGACACGCTCTCGGCCAGGTTGGGCGTGAGCACGATGAAGGCAGCACCCAGGAAGGCGCCCCACAGGCTGCGCACCCCACCCACGAAGCTGCCCACCAGCAGGGACACCGACAGCAGGAAGGGGAAGTTCTCGGGCGCGACGAACTGGCCTGCCACCACGCTCAGGGCACCGGCCAGGCCGGTGAACGCCGCGCTGAGGCCGAACATTTGCGTGCGCAGGGCAGTGATGTTGAGCCCGCCCGCCGCCGCCGCGAGTGGCTGGTCGCGCGAGGCGTCCACCAGGCGGCCGAACTGTGCGCCGAGGATCCGCCGCGCCAGCAGGAAGGCGCACAGCGCGCAGGCCGCGGCGCAGGCCATGATGGCCCAGTCCGCCCGGTCGGCCAGCATGCCTGGGAACACGGGCTTTTCCAGCACGATGCCCGCCACGCCGCCGGTCAGCCACTCGATCTTCTTCCACTTGAGCGCCTGCGGCGTGACCACCGCCACCGCGAAGGTGGACAGCGCCAAATAGAGCATGGGCAGCCGCAGCGCAGGAAAGCCGAAGAGGAAGCCGGCCCCGAAGCACAGCAGCGCCGCCACCGGCACGCCCACGTAGAACGGCCAGCCCAACTGGTGCGAGAGCACCGCCGCCGCATAGGCGCCGATGGCGAAGAAGGCGCTGTGGCCGAGCGAGATCTGGCCCGTGTACCCGGTGAGCAGGTTCAGGCCCATGATGGCGATGCCGTAGATCAGTACCTGGGTCATCACGTACAGCGGGTAGCTTTGCCAGCCGAAGGACCAGGCCAGCAGCGCGAGTCCGGCCACCGGGGCCGCCCAGCGCAGCCAGGCGGGCGTTGGCGCCGAGCGGGGGGTGAGGGGGGTGTTCACGGTGCTCATGCTCACACCCTCACCTGGGCCGTCTTGCCGAAGATGCCCGCAGGCCGCAAGACCAGCATCGCGATGATCAGCAGCATGATGCAGGTCAGCTTGAGGTCGTTGCCGACCACGTAGGCACCCAGCAGGTTCTCCAGCACCCCGATGGCAAAGCCCCCGGCCACGGCGCCCACGGGGCTGGCGATGCCGCCCAGCAGCGCGCCCGCCAATGCGTAGATCAGCGGCCCCATCATCATCGACGGCTCCAGGAACACGATGGGCGCGGCCATCAGCCCCGCCACGGCACCAGCCACCGCAGCCAGGCCCCAGCCCACGGCCAGCACTTTGTTGGTGCTGATGCCCGACAGTTCCGCCGACGGCGCATTCACCGCCACCGCGCGCATCGCCAGGCCGAAGCGCGTGAAGCGGAAGAACACGAACACCGCCGCCAGTTCGGCCAGGGTGACGAGCAGAACGCCGACCTCATGGGCCGAGAGATAGGGCTCGGCACGGCCAAGGACACCGCCGAAAGGCGTGGCGAACTCCAGCATTTCATGCCCGAACAGCCAGCCGACCAGGCTGTTCAAGATGATGAGCAGCGCGATGCTGGCCGCCACGACCGAGAGCACCGGCTTGTGCCGCAGGGGCTGGAAGATGACCCGCTCCAGCGCCAGCCCGAGCAGGAAGGCACCCACGACCACGACGGCGAAGGCTACCCACCACGACGCGCCAGCCTGAACCAGCGCCCAGCTCATGTAGGTGGAAAACATCGCCAGTTCGCCCTGCGCGAAATTGACGGACGAAGTGCAGCGGTAGATGAGCACGAGCGCGATGGCCAAGCTGGCATAGATGCCGCCCGCCGCCAGGCCCGAAGCTATCTGGTGAAGAAATGCTTGCATGGTGAACCTTTGTTTGTTCAGTGGCCGAGGTAGCTGCGGCGCACGGCGTCGTCTTCGCGCAGCTCGGCAGCGGTGCCCTGGGCGGTGATGCGTCCGCTTTCGAGCACATAGGCCCGGTTGACCAGGTTCAGCGCAACCTGGGCGTTCTGCTCCACGATGAGGGCCGTGAGGTGCTCGGTTTCGCGCAACTGGTGCAGGAGTTCGTAGATCTCCTGCGTCACGCGCGGCGCGATGCCGAACGAGGGCTCGTCCAGCAGCAGCATCTTGGGGCGCATCATCAGCGCGCGGGCGATGGCCAGCATCTGCTGCTCGCCGCCGCTGAGCGTGCCCGCCGCCTGCTTCGCGCGGCTGGACAGCTTGGGGAACAGCGTCTGCATGCGGGCGATGTCCTGCTCGATGCCGTCCTTGTCGCGGCGGTGGATGGCGCCCACGCGCAGGTTCTCCAGCACCGTCAGGTCGCCAAAGGTGCCGCGCCCTTCCGGTACGTGGGCAATGCCCAGCGAGGCGATGGCGGGCGCGGCCATGCCGATGATGTCCTGGCCCTCGAAGCGCAGCGTGCCCGTGGCCGTCACCTGCTGGTGGCTGATGGCGCGCAGGATGGAGGTCTTGCCCGCGCCGTTGGCGCCGAGCAGCGCCACCATCTCGCCTGCCTGCACGTGCAGGTCGATGCCATGTACCACCGCCGTGCGGCCATAGGCCACCGCGAGGTTGCGGATTTCAAGCCGTTGGGTCACAGCACACCTCCCAGATAGGCATCGAGCACGGCGTCGTTGTTGGCCACCTCCTCGGGCGAGCCCTGGGCGAGCTTGCGGCCAAAGCTCAGCACCGCGAGGTCGGAGCAGGTTTTCATCACGAAGCGCATGTTGTGCTCCACGACCACCATGCTCAACTTCAACTCTTCATGCAGGCGCAGCAGCACCTCGCGCAGTTCATCGACCTCGCCAGCGGTGAGGCCAGCGGCAGGTTCGTCGAGCAGCAGCAGCTTGGGTCGCGTCACCAACGCCCGCGCGATTTCCACGCGGTGCTGGATGCCCACAGGCAGCTCCGCCACGCCCCGGTCGGCATACGCGGACAGCCGCAGCGTGGCCAGCGCCGCGTCAGCCGAGTGCGCGATTTCTTCCTCGGCGGCGCGGACGGCGGGCGTGCGCAGCGCGGCGCCCAGCATCGACACCGGCAGCCGCGCATGCGCGCCCACCATCACGTTCTCGCGCACCGTGAGCGAGGGGTAGAGCGCCACGTTCTGGAACGTGCGGCTCAGGCCCAGCCGGGCGACACCGTGGCGCGGCAGGCGCGTCAGTTCGGTGCCTGCGAAGCGCACGCTGCCGTGTGTGGGCCGGTACAAGCCGCTGATGCAGTTGAAGCAGGTCGTCTTGCCAGCACCGTTCGGCCCGATCAGGCCGAAGATGCTGCCCTCGGGCACGTCCATCGAGAAGGCGTCCAGCGCGACGACACCGCCGAAGCGGATCGTCAGGTCGCGTACGGAAAGAATGGGTTCCATCGCTGCGCTCGCCCCGTCAGGACGGCATCACCTTCCAGCTCGTGCCGTCGAACTGCTGGATGCGCATGTCCGGTATCGGGTGAGGGCGAGCATCGCTGGTCTTGATGCGCAGGCCCGGCAACATCATGGGCAGCTCCATGTCCAGGCGGCGCGTCTGGCGCATGATGTTCTCGCGCGAGAGGTCGTTGCCGCACTGCTTGAGCAACTGAACCACCGTTTGTCCAACGCTGGCACCGAGCACGGCGAGGTACTCCTTGGCCGCGCCCTTGTTGTACTTGTCCATGAAGGCATTCCAGGCCAAGGTACCAGGGTCGTCCTTCCAGGTCGGATCGCTCGGATCCTTGAGGAAGGCGGCGCTCATGACGCCCTTGACCTTGTCCAGCCCCACCGGGGTCAGCACCGCAGGCACCGAAGATGCGCTCGGGTTGATGTAGATGGCTGGCTTCCAGCCGATGTCATGGGCCTTGCGCAGCGACTGGAGGGTGGCTTTGGGCGAACCCCACGCCACCAGCACGTCCGCGCCCGAGGCCTGCATGGAGACGATCTGCGAGTCCACCGTCGGATCCGACACCTCGTGCGAATCTTCGCGCACGAGCTGCTTCCCGGCAGCGGCCAGGCCCTCCTTCACGCCACGCAGCACATCCTTACCGGCGTCGTCGTTCTGGTAGAACATGGCGACCTTTGCGTTCGGTCGCGTCTGCAGGATGTGCTTGGCCAAGGCGCGTCCCTCATCGGTGTACAGGGGCAGCCAGCCCATGCTCCAGGGGAACTTGGCCGCGTCGTCCAGCCACGTGGTGGCACCAGACACAACGAAGAGCTGCGGCACTTTGGCGTTGTTGAGATAGCTGCGCGTCGCCAGCGGAGGGGACGAGCCGATCTGAGCCGCGAGGAAAGCCACCTGCTCGCGCTCCACCAGGCGGCGCACTTGCTCCAGGGTCTTCGGCGGGCTGAAGCCGTCGTCGCCGAACACCAGTTTGAGCTGGCGTCCGTTCACGCCGCCCTCGGCGTTGACCAGATCAAACCATGCGGACATGGCCTTGCCGACGGCACCATAGCCTGCGGCCGGGCCGCTTAGTGGCAGAGTCTGGCCGATCTTGATCTCGCGATCGGTCACGCCGGGGGTGGCCGCGCCCTGCGCACGGGCCAGGCCGGAAACGCCCGTCAGCATGGCGCCGGAAAGCATGGTGATGAACTGTCTTTTTTGCATGATGTCTCCTGTGGTGGTGGTGAGATGAATGGATGGGTGAACCCTGGCCTGCGGCATCAGGCCGTCTTCCCTTGCAGCCGCAGCACGGCTTCGCGGATCAGCGGCATGCGGTCATTGCCGAAATACATGTCGGTCTTGTCCACAAAGATGGTCGGCGAGCCAAAGCCGCCGCGCGCGACCACCTCATCGGTGTTGGCCCTGAGCTGATCCTTGATCGCTGGCTCGCCGATGCCTGCAAAGAATGGGGCGGGGTCGATGCCGACGCGCTGGCACACGTCCGCCAGCACCGAATCCTGCGAGATGTCCTGGTCGTCGCCCCAATAGGCTTCAAATATGGCGCGAGCAAACGGCACCATGTCGTTGCCGAGCCAGACGCAGCCGCGCATCGCCTTCACGCTGTTGACGGGAAACACCGCCGGCGGCATCTTGATCGCAAGCCCCGTCGAGCGGGCCCAATCCGCCAGGTCTTTTTTCAGGTAGCGGGCCTTCTGCGGCACCGGCGTCTCGCGCGAGGCGTAGACGGTCGGATTGATTGTGTTGAAGATGCCGCCGACCAGGATGGGCCGCCATGTGACCTCGACGCCCAGTTCGTCGGCGAGCGGCTGGATGTTGTGGAAGGCGAGATAGGTCCAGGGGCTGGAGCAGTCGAAGAAGAATTCGATCATGGTGTTTCTCGCTGGTTGTTGGGCGACATGCGGTGTGCCATCTCCTTGGCCTTCTGGCCGAACATGTTCTTTCTTGCTTCGTCGTCCAGAGGCTCCTTCTCGAATTTGCCGACCGCCAGCCCCGCCTGCACCTGCGGCCGGGCGCGCACGCTGGCGTACCAGCGCTTGACGTGGGGAAAATCGTCGAGCGTGAAGCCTTGCGCCTTGTGGGTCATGGCCCAGGGAAAGCAGGCGATGTCGGCGATGCCGTACTCGGTGCCAGCGACATAGGCGCCGGTCTTGCCGAGCTGGGTATCGAGCACGCGGTACAGCCGCGCCGCTTCGTCGCGGTAGCGCTCGATGGCGTAGGCGATCTTTTCTTGTGCATACAGCGCAAAGTGGCCATGCTGGCCGAGCATGGGTCCCAGCCCGCTCACCTGCCACATCACCCATTGCATGGTCTGGGTGAAGCCGCGCAGATCCGTGGGTAGGAACCGGTTGGCTTTACGGGCCAGATAGACCAGGATGGCGCCGGTCTCGAACACCGACAGCGGGCCGCCGCCGTCGAGCGGCGCATGGTCCACGATGGCCGGAATGCGGTTGTTCGGGCTGATCGCCAGGAATTCCGGCCTGAATTGCTCCCCAGCGCGGATGTTGACCGGAATCACCGTATAGGGAAGCTCCAGTTCCTCCAGCAGGATGGAGATCTTCCAGCCATTGGGTGTGGGCGCGTAATGCAGGTCAATCATGGCGAGTGCTCACGACGGCGTGCGACGGCTATCCGCAGCTCTTCAACGGCTCAAGGCGTCAGCGCGGCGCCATGCGGAGGGCGCCATCCACGCGGATGGACTCAGCGTTCATGTAGCCGCAAGTGACCAGGAACTCGACCGCCTGCGCGTACTCGTCGGGCTCGCCCAGCCGCTTGGGGCAGGGCACGGAAGCGGCCAGGGCCTGTTGGACGGGGTCGGGCAGGCTTTTCAGCAGGGGCGTGCCGAACAGCCCCGGCAGGATGGTGTTGACGCGAATGCCTTCGTCCATCAGGTCGCGCGCGATGGGCAGGGTCATGCCCATGACGGCGGCCTTGCTGGCGGCGTAGCTGGCCTGGCCGACCTGGCCATCCACGGCGGCCGCCGAAGCGGTGTTGACCACGACGCCGCGATCACCGTCGGCCAGCGGCGCGAGCGTCAACATGCCCGCGGCTGATTTGGCGATGCAACGGAAGGTGCCCACCAGGTTGATCTGCACGATGCGGTTGAAGCGATCCGTGGGGCTCGGGCGGATTTCGCCGGTCTTCTTGTCGCGGCTGACGGTCTTGGCGGCGTCGGCCGTGCCGGCGCAATTGACCAGGATGCGCTCCTGCCCGATGGCGGCGCGGGCCTTGGCGAAGGCGGCGTCCACCTGCTCCTCGGACGTCACGTCCACGTTGCAGTAAACGCCGCCAAGCTCGTTGGCCAGCGCCTGGCCGACGGCTTCGTTCATGTCGAAGATGGCGACCTTGACGCCATGGCTGGCCAGGCGCCGGGCCGTGGCAGACCCCAGGCCGGAAGCCCCGCCGGTGATGACGGCGGAAATGTCGGAATTGAGTTGCATGGTTTTTCCTTGTGAGGTGACGGACGGGCGCTATTGGCCGGTGAATTGGGGGGTGCGCTTGGCCAGGAATGCGGCTTGCCCTTCCAGGTTGTCGGCGGAACGCAAGGCGACGACGAAATTGCGCTTCTCATGCTCCAGGCCCTGGGCGAGCGGGGTTTCAAAGCTGGCCAGGGCCGCATCCTTGGCCAGCGCCACGGCCAGCGGCGAATTGGCCGCAATCCGGCGGGCCATCGCCAGCGCCGTCGGCAGGGCCTGGCCGTCCGCCGTCACTTCGGCCACGATGCCGACGTCGCAAGCCTTGCGGGCGTCCATGAAATCGCCAGTCAGCAGCAGGGCCATGGCCTTGGACTTGCCGATGGCATGAACCAGGCGCTGGGTGCCGCCCGCACCGGGGATGGCGCCCAGCTTGACTTCCGGCACGCCGAACTTGGCGGACTCGCCGGCGATGGCGATGTCGCAGGCCAGCGCCAGTTCGGTGCCGCCGCCCAGCGCGAGCTTTTCCACCGCCGCGATGACGGGCTTGGGAAAACGCCCCAGCGCCGCAAAGAAGTCCCAGCCCGTCGCCGAGCGGTCGCCCAGCAGCGGCGTGGCGCGCAGCACGTCAAACGCCGTGATGTCGGCACCGGCGCAAAACACGCCCTCGGCGCCGGTGATGACGACGGCCCGCACGGCATCGTCGTCGCGCAGTTGCGCCAACTGTGCGGACAGGCCCGCAAACACCGCGCCGTTCAGGCTGTTCTTCGCGCGCGGGCGGTTGATGGTCAGGGTGACGACGGCGCCTTCGCGGCTGACGAGCACTTCGCTGGTTTCGCTCATGGTGGCCCCGCTCATGCCAGCCGCTCGATGATGGTGGTGTTGGCCGTGCCCGACGCCTCGCAGATGGTCTGCAGGCCATAGCGGGCGCCCCGGCGCTCCAGTTCGTACAACAGGTCGGTGAGCATGCGCGCGCCGGTGGAGCCCAGCGGATGGCCGATGGCCATCGAGCCGCCGTTGACGTTCAGGCGGTCGTCGGGGATGCCGAATTCCTTCTGGAACATCAACGGCACGCCGCCAAAGGCTTCGTTGACCTCGAACAGGTCGATGTCGTTGATGGTGAGGCCCGACTCCTTCAGCGCCTTGCGGGTGGAGTCGAGCACGGCGGTGAATTGGATCACCGGGTCGGCGGCGGCCACTGCCGTGCTGACGAAGCGCGCGCGCGGCTTCAGGCCGTGCTTCTTGGCATAGGCGCGGCTGGCCATCAGCAGCGCGGCGGCACCATCGCTGATCTGCGACGAATTACCGGCAGTGGTGGCGCCGTCGGCGGCAAACACGGCTTTCAGCGTGGCCAGCTTCTCGGGGTCGGAGTTGGGGCGCACGCCCTCGTCGGCGGCGACGACGGGGCTGTTCGGGTCGGCCGGATCCTCAGTCAGATGCACCAGTTGATCCTTGATGCGACCGGCCT
>NZ_JADHVT010000102.1 GCF_016783915.1 Acidovorax sp. | reverse complement strand
ACAGGCATAAATGCAAGACAGCAACCCATGCCCCAAAGCAAAAAGCGCTGCAACATTTCTGTTGCAGCGCTTTGCTATTTTGGGGTGGCTGATGGGGCTCGAACCCACGACAACAGGAATCACAATCCTGGACTCTACCAACTGAGCTACAGCCACCGTAGCTTTGTATTATAGCCCGGTATTTTATCCCCGGACATTAAATCGCTTAATTTTCTGCAGTGACTGCCGTCGCAGCTTCGGGACGTGGTACCTTGATCTGGACTTTGAAGCGCTGCTTGAGCAGTTCATAGTAAGCCAACCCCTCAGCCGTCGCCAGCCATTGCACGTATTGTTGGCGCTCTTGCTGCGCACGCTGTGCATCCGGAGCCTGCCGCGGCACTACACGGTTGACCTTGACCATAGCATAACCAGCAGCACCCAGATCCACACCCGTCCAGCCTGGCAGCGCCTCGGTGGGAGCACGCAGAGCTGCGTCGATCAAAGCGCGAGGCAAGTTCTGGGTCTGTTCGCGCGAGACTTCCACGGCTGCTGCCAGACCTGTCGCGGACGAGGGATCCGCCTTCCACACAGCAAGTTTGGCCTCGCCTTCCTTGCGAGCCAGTTCGGCGGATTTTTCAGCCACATACAAGCTGCGGACACGGGCCTTCACTTCGTCATAGGGCAGCGTCAGCGCGGGGGTGTAGGTGGTGACACGGCCGGCAGCCATCTGGCTGGGGCCTACCTCCACGGCCTCGGTGTTGCGCTTGTTTTGCAGCGAGTCTGTGGCAAAAAGTGCTTCGAGGAACTTGGCATTGGCCAAAGCCCCCTTGGCACCTGCAGCAGGGGTCCGCGTCACGCCCTTGGCGATCTGGATCTTGAGCTTGAGCTTGTCGGCCACGGGCTGGAGGCTATCTGCCTGCTCATACACACCGTTGGTGAAAGACTCTGCCACTTCGGCAAATTTGCGCTGGGCCTGCTGCTGCTTGAGTTCAGCCTCCATGGTGGGGCGCAGTTCTTCAAACGTGGGCTGGCGAGGTGTCTTGATATCGGTGAGCTGGATGATGTGATAACCAAACTCGGTTTCCACCAAGTCGCTGATCTCGCCCTTTTTCAGAGCGAAAGCAGCCTCCTCAAATGGCTTGACCATCGCACCCCGGGCGAAGAAGTTCAGGTCGCCTCCCGCAACGGCCGAGCCCTTGTCATCGGAAGATTTCTTGGCCACATCAGCAAAGCTGCCGGGAGCCTTGCGCACCTGGGCCAGCAGTTCGGTAGCGCGTGCCTTGGCTTTTTCGCGGTCCGCAGCGGACGCGTCTTTGGCTGCGTTGATAAGGATATGGCTGGCGCGGCGTTCTTCCTTTGCCGTCATGCGAGCCACATTCTCTTTGTAGTAGGTACGCAGGTCGTCCTCGCCAAGGGTGATGGAAGCGCGCACGCTGTCGAGGTCCAGCACCACATATTCGATGGCTGCTTGTTCCAGTTGCTGGAACTGGGCGGGATGGGCCTTGTAGTAGGCCTCCAGGTCTGCATCCGTGGGGGTGACTTTGCTGGCGAAGTCGGCAGCGTTGAATCGGGCCACCTGGATCTCGCGGCGCTCATACAAAGCGTCGAGCGCGAGCTTGACCTGTGTATCGGAGCCAAACGCAGTGCTCATCACACCGCCCATCACCTGGTTCACCGAGATGTCGCGGCGCACATTGGCTTCAAAACCTTCGGGCGTCAGACCTTGTGCAGCAACCAGGGCGCGGTAGGCATCGGCGTCCAAGGTCCCGTCAGGGCGCTTGAGTCCAGCAATCGCGGGAATCTCCTGCAAGCTACGGGCGAGACGCGCGTCGCTGGTCACAAGGTGCATCTTTTGCGCAGCAGCCGCCAGCACACGGTCGCGCACCAGGCGCTCCAACGTGGCATACCGGGCACTGGGCGAGTCCAGCAGCTTGGGATCGACCGTGGGAGACTGGGCGCGAATACGGTCTGTCTCCATGCGATGGGCATTGTCCCAGTCCGTCTGCTTGATGTTGTTGCCGTCGACACGTGCTACCACAGGGCTCTTTTCAGAGAAATAGTTGCTGTCGATGCCTACCAGCACAAACGAAGGAATGATCAGCAAGAACAAGAAGATCATCACGATCTTGGAGTGCTTGCGGATGGATTCAAACATGGTCGATCTTTCAGAAGGCAAAAAACAAAAGGCGAACTTGCGTTCGCCTTTGTTCGGTGATGGTGGGTCCTGACGGTCTCGAACCGCCGACCTACTCCGTGTAAAGGAGCCGCTCTACCAACTGAGCTAAGGACCCCACCTAAACTGATCCTCAGTTCAAGGCATCTTTCAATGCCTTGCCAGGACGGAACTTCGGAACTTTAGCAGCTTTGATTTTAATCGTAGCGCCAGTGCGGGGATTGCGACCGGTACGGGCAGCACGCTTGCCCACAGCGAAGGTACCGAAACCGACGAGCGACACGGTGCCGCCCTTCTTGAGAGTCTTCTTGACAGCCTCGATCGTGGATTCCAGGGCACGCGCAGCAGCGGCCTTGGAGATGTCGGCGTTGGTAGCGATGTGCTCAATCAATTCGGTTTTGTTCACAAGAAGCCTCTCGGAAAAGAGTTAATGGAATGTCTCGAGGATATCTGGTCTTCACACGCCTGAAAGCACAGCCGTGGGCTGGTGGAGAACAGGCGGGGGAATGACTGGCATACACAGCAGTGGCTGCTGCATCAGATTAAAGCCATCGAGTTTCAGAGTGTCAATACAACACGCTGTTTTGCGTCAGCGTTGTTTTGAATTCTAGTCGTATTTGACGCTGCGACAGGGCTTGGCGGGCGTTTTTGTCTCAAACACGCCGTATGGGCAGCATTCCGTATTGACACCCCGCAGCCAGCCGTACTCAACGAGCAGCGAGTGCCTGAGCGATGGCTTTGCCCACATCCTGAGTGCCGCCTGTGCCACCCAGGTCCGGGGTGCGAGGGGCACCACTGCCGGGTTGCAAAACGGCTTCGATGGCGGCCAGCACAGCGTCGTGCGCGGAGCGATAACCCAGGAAGTCCAGCATCATTGCGCCGCACCAGATCTGCCCGATGGGGTTGGCGATGCCTTTGCCCGCGATGTCGGGCGCCGAGCCATGCACCGGCTCAAACAGCGACGGCATGGTGCGCGTGGGATTGAGGTTGGCGCTGGGTGCGATACCGATGGTGCCCGTGCAAGCGGGCCCCAGGTCCGAAAGGATGTCGCCAAACAGGTTGCTGGCAACCACCACATCAAAGAAGTCGGGCCGCTGCACAAAGTGGGCGGTGAGGATGTCGATGTGAAACTTGTCCACCGTCACATCGGGGTAGGCCTTGGCCATCTCTGCCACGCGCTCGTCCCAGTAGGGCATGGTGATGGCAATGCCGTTGGACTTGGTGGCGCTGGTCAGGTGCTTCTTGGGGCGCGACCGGGCCAGTTCAAACGCAAACTTGAGCACGCGGTCCACGCCGTGGCGCGACATCACTGTCTCCTGCATCACGATCTCGCGCGGGGTACCTTCGTACATGCGGCCACCGATGCTGGAGTATTCGCCTTCGGTGTTCTCGCGCACGATCAGCATGTCGATCTCGCCGGGCAGGCGCGGGCTGCCGTCACGGCGCACCACGGGGGCGATCACGCCAGGCATGAGGCGCGCGGGGCGCAGGTTGATGTACTGATCGAACTCTCGGCGGAACAGCAGCAGCGATCCCCAAAGCGAGACATGGTCGGCAATCTTCTCGGGCCAGCCCACGGCGCCGAAGTAAATCGCCTCATGACCGCCGATCTGGTCCTTCCAGTTGTCGGGCAGCATCTTGCCGTGCTTTTCGTAATAGTCCCAGCTCGAAAAGTCGAAGTGGTCGAAGTGCAGGTCGATGCCAAACTTGCGGGCGGCCTCGTCCAAAACGCGCAGCCCCTCGGGCATGACCTCTTTGCCAATGCCGTCACCGGCAATGACTGCAATGCGATGCTTCGCCATTCAGATGCTCCTGAAAATATAGCTGCCTGTGCTTATTGATCCAACGCTCCAGGCATCAAAGACTTGAAACCTATTTGACGCGCGCCCGGATCTCAGGCAAGGCCTTCTGCAGGTAGTACACCATCGACCAGACCGTGAGCACCGCCGACGCCCAGATGAGCCAGGTACCCCACACACCCGTGTCGATCACGCCGAACAGGCGCCCGTCGTACAGCAGAAAGGGGATGGCCAGCATCTGCACCGTGGTCTTGACCTTGCCGATCATGTGTACGGCCACGCTCTTGCTGGCGCCGATCTGAGCCATCCACTCGCGCAGGGCCGAGATCGCGATCTCGCGGCCGATGATGATGAGGGCCACAAACACGTCGGCACGCTGCAGGTGCACCAACACCAGGAGCGACGCACACACGAGAAACTTGTCGGCCACCGGGTCCAGGAAAGCACCGAAGGATGAGGTCTGGTTGAGCTTGCGGGCCAGGTAGCCGTCCAGCCAGTCGGTGGCGGCAAACACAACGAACATCACGGTGGCAATGAGGTTGCGCGTGGCCGGGTCCAGCGGTGCGTAGAACACCCCCACGATCAAAGGTATCGCGACGATGCGCGTCCAGGTCATCAAGGTGGGGATAGTCCAGAACATGGCGGCGATTGTGTCACGGCGCGGCCGTGGAACGACACAGGGGGCTTATCTCAATGCTTTGTAAATTTCTTCTGCCAATTCACGCGAGATGCCATCCACGGTAACCAGGTCTTCCACACTCGCGGACGCCACCCCACGCACCCCGCCAAAACGCTGCAACAACCGGGCGCGCTTCTTGGGGCCCACCCCCGCAATTTCCTCGAGCTGCCCTCCCCCCACGCGCACCTTGGCCCGTGCCGCCCGCATGCCGGTGATGGCAAAGCGGTGGGCCTCGTCGCGGATCTGTGCCACCAGCATCAGCGCGGCCGAATCCTTGCCCAAGTAGACCTTCTCCCGTCCATCAGCAAACACCAGCTCTTCCAGGCCCACCTTGCGGCCCTCGCCCTTTTCCACGCCCACTATGCGGGTCAGATCCAGCCCCAGCGCGGTGAACACCTCGCGTGCTACGCCCACCTGGCCCTTGCCCCCGTCGATGAGCACCAGATCGGGCAGGCGCGCAGCCCCTTTGCGGGGGGGCGCGCCTGCTTCTGCGTCCGGGGCGGCAAAGTCGATGCCCCCCTCCTCACGCTGTGCCTCCACTACCTTGCTGTAGCGGCGTGTCAACACCTGGCGCATGGCCGCATAGTCGTCGCCGCCGGTGATACCTTCGATCTTGTAGCGGCGGTATTCGCTGCTCTGCATCTTGTGGTGGTGGAACACCACACACGACGCCTGGGTGGATTCGCCTGCCGTGTGCGAGATGTCGAAACACTCGATGGTGAGCAGGTCCAGGTCTTCGGACGGCAGATCCAGCGCCTCGGCCAGCGCCCGTGTGCGGGCCTGCTGCGAGCCCTCCTCGGCCAGCAGACGGGCCAGTTGCAGGTCGGCGTTTTTCTGCGCCATGTCCAGCCAGGCACGGCGCTGTTCGCGCGGCTGGTGGATGGCACTCACGCGCAAGCCGCTCTGTTCGGTCAGCGCGTCCAGCAACGCCTTGTCCACTGGCACGCTGGTCACCAGCAACGGCGGTACGGGCACGCCGATGTAGTGCTGGGCAATGAAGGCCTCCAGTACCAAGGCCTCCACGGGGCGCGCGGGGCGCGAGGGGCTGGTCACCGCTTCATCCGCGCCCTCTGCGCCTTCTTCCTCAAACACCGCCGCAGCGTCCTCGACATGCACTGGAAAGTACGGCCGGTCGCCCAGGTGGCGGCCACCGCGCACCATGGCCAGGTTCACGCAGGCGCGGCCACCTTGCACGCGCACCGCCAAGATGTCCACATCCTTGTCATCCACCGTCTCGATGGACTGCTGGTGCAGCACGCGCGACAGCGCCTGGATCTGGTTGCGCACCTCGGCAGCCTGCTCAAACTCCAGCTTGTCCGAGTGCGCCATCATCCGCGCCTCCATGGCTTGCAGCACCTCCTGCGTTTCACCACGCAGCAATGCCTCGGCGTGCTGCACGTCAGCCGCATAGGCCTCGGGCGAGATCAAGTCCACGCAGGGCCCGGTGCAGCGCTTGATCTGGTACAGCAGGCAGGGCCGTGTGCGGTTGGCAAACACCGTGTCTTCGCAGGTGCGCAGCCGGAACACCTTTTGCAGCAGCTGAATGGTTTCCTTCACCGCCCAGGCGCTGGGGTACGGGCCAAAGTAGCGGTGCTTCTTGTCCACCGCGCCCCGGTAGTAGGCCATGCGCGGAAACACCTGGCCCGGCGCATCGCTCCGCGTGTGGGCGCCCGGCGTGCCGGTGATCTTGAGATAGGGGTAGCTCTTGTCGTCGCGGAACAGGATGTTGAACTTGGGGTTCAACGTCTTGATGAGGTTGTTTTCCAGCAGCAGCGCCTCGGCTTCGGAGCGCACCACCGTGGTCTCCATGCGCACGATCTTGCTGACCATGTGGCCGATGCGGGTGCCACCATGGTTCTTCTGGAAGTAGCTGGACACCCGGCGCTTGAGGTTGAGCGCCTTGCCCACGTACAGCAGCGCATCCTGCGCGTCGAAATAGCGGTACACGCCCGGCAGCGCGGGCAGCGCAGCCACCTGCGCCAGGAGTTCTTCGGAATGCACATCAGACATGGCGCGTATTGTGGCCCCGCGCGCAGCCTGACCGAATCACTATGAAATAAATAGCTGCTAGCGCTTATCCGGCGGGCACCAGCAGGCTTTTTAATTCAATTTTCTGAATCCTCCGGGTCACTCCGCCTCGATCTTGGAAGTTTTAACCACCGTGGCCCAGTTGGCCAGATCGGCCTTCACCTTGTCACCCAGCTGCGCTGGGGTCTGGTAGTCCGCCGTGGCGCCCTGCTCCTGCGCCTTTTGCTGGAAGGCCGGGTTCTGCACCACGGTGCGGATGTCGGCCGTGAGCTTGTCCACCACCGCCTTGGGCACGGCGGCGGGGGCAAACACCGCAAACCACGAGGTGGCATCGACCTTGGGGTAGCCCGCCTCGGCTGTGGTGGGGGCGTCGGGCAGGCTGGGCAGGCGCTGTTTGCCCGTCACGGCCAGCACGCGCAGCTTGCCGCTGGCGATGTGCGGCATGAACGGCGGCGCAGTGCCAAAGGTCAGGTCCACCTGGCCGCCCAGCAGGTCCTGCAGGGCTGGGCCCGTGCCCTTGTAGGGCACGTGGACCATCTTGATGGCGCCCTGCTGCTCCAGCATGGCACCGGTCACGTGCTGCAGCGACCCGTTGCCCGACGAGGCATAGTTGAGCTTGCCGGGGTTGGCCTTGGCGTGGGCGATCAGCTCGGGCAGCGTTTTCACCGGCAGGTCGGCACGCACCACGATGATCTGCGGGGCCGAGATCACGTTGGCCACGGGTTGGAAGTCACCCTGCTCCCACTGCTTTTGTTTGGTGATGTGGGGCGAGATGACGTGGTAGCCCGAGTACTGCATCAGCAGCGTGTAGCCATCGGCCTCGGCCCGCTTGACGGCGCTGGCGGCAATGTTGCCGTTGCCCCCGCCCTTGTTGTCCACGATGACCGACTGGCCCAGCACGGGGCCCAGCGCCTGCGCCAGCATGCGGGCGGACAGGTCGGTGGTGCCGCCTGCAGCGGTGGGCACCACCATGATGACGTTTTTCGCTGGGTAAGCGCCCTGCGCTGCGGCGTGGCCGATAAAGCCCGTGGCCAGTGCGGCAAGGGCCAGGGTGGTGAACTGTTTGCGGGTGGTTTTCATGAAAGGGATGTCTCCGTTGTCGTTGTTGTGAAAGGTTTGAATATCAAAAACAAAGCAGCAGGGCTCGACAGCCCTGCACCGCTCAATCCACCGTGGCACCGGTGTCCTTGACCACGCGGCTCCACTTGGGCAGGTCAGACTGCACCAGCACCGCCAGCTGCGCCGCCGAGCCCTTGAAGGGCTCGCAGCCCACGGTGGCCAGCTTGTCCACCACGTCCTTGTGCTCCAGCGCGCGGGCCACCTCGGCCTGCAGCTGCGCCACGATGGGCGCGGGCGTACCGGCCGGGGCAAACAGCGCATACCAGGGCGCCTGGCCAAAGCCCTTGATCGTCTCGCCAATGGTGGGCGCATCAGGCAAGGCCGCCACGCGCTTTTCATTGACCACGCCCAGCACCTTGAGCTTGCCCGCCTTGATGAACGCAATGGCCGACGGCAGGCTTTGCACCGACAGCGGCACCTGCCCGCCCACCACGTCGGTGGCTGCTGCCGCCGAACCCTTGTAGGGGATGTGCTGCAGCTGGATGCCCGCCGCCTTTTGCAGCATCTCGCCAATCAGATGGTTCAGCGTGCCGTTGCCTGCCGAGGCGATCGAATATTTGCCAGGGCTGGCCTTGGCCAAGTTCACAAGCTCGGCCACGTTGTTGGCGGGAAAAGACGGGTGCGCCACCAGCACATAGCCCGCCGTGGCCACGGGAGCCACCGGCGCGAAATCTTTGACCGGATCGAACCCGGGGTTCTTGTACAGCGCAGGGCCAATCACATGGGCGCTATCGGCTGTTAGCAGCAAGGTGTAGCCATCGTTGCGCGCACGGGCCGTCGTGCCCGTGGCCAACGTGCCGCCTGCACCAGGGCGGTTTTCCACAATCACGCTCTGGCCCAGTTGCTCGCCGAGCTTTTGCGCCAGCACGCGCGCAATGGCGTCGTTGGCACCGCCCGCGGCCTGGGGCACGACCAAGGTGATCGGTTTGGAGGGGTACTTGTCCTGGGCGCCCGCAACGAAAGCAGCAGAGCACAACACGGCTGCCGCGAAGATGCGGCGGGACAGCGTAGTTTGAAATGTCATGGCTTTTGTCTCCTGTTGTTGTAGATGAATGCAGGCTCGCCCACACTCAACGGGCAAGCGCCCTTTCGCGGATCGCGTCGAAATCCGCAGGCACCGGGTGCAGCGCCAGGCGCGGGCCAGCCTTGGCGATCTGGCTTGGAATGTCGTGGGCAATCAACGCAGGCAGCTGCTGCGCCGCCGCCACCAGTTGTGCCAAGTCCACCCCCGTGTCATAGCCCATCAGCGCCAGCGCATGCACGATCTCTTCGCTGCACACATTGCCGCTGGCGCCTGGTGCATACGGACAGCCGCCCAGGCCACCCAGCGAAGCGTCAAACCGGTCCGCACCTGCATCAATGGCCGCCAGCACATTGGCCAACCCCATGCCGCGTGTGTTGTGAAAGTGCAGGGTGAACACGATGCCCGGCCAGCGCACGCGCGCCGCCGCTGTGAGCTGGTGCACCTGCGTGGGGTAGGCCATGCCCGTGGTGTCGCACAGCGTGATGCCACCCACACCCAAGTCCACAAAGCGCTGCACCCAGCCGAACACGTCGGCCTGGGCCACATCGCCCTCCATGGGACAGCCGAACACGCACGACAGAGACACATTCACCGCCACGTTGGCGCCCTGCGCCAGGGCCACCACCTGGGCCAGCGCCGCGAAGGACTGCTCCTGCGTCATGCGCAGGTTGGCCAGGTTGTGCGTGGCGCTGACCGACATGACGAGATTCAGCTCGTCCGTGCGCGACTCGATGGCGCGCTCGGCACCGCGCAGATTGGGCACCAGCGCGGTGTAGACCGTGCCTGGGCGGCGTGTGATCTCGCGCATCACGACCTCGGCATCCTTGAGCGCGGGGATGGCCGTGGGCGATGTGAACGAGGTCACCTCGATCTTGGGCAGACCCGCAGCCGACAGCGCATTGCACAACGCAATCTTGTCGGCCGTGGGCACAAAGGCCTTTTCCATCTGCAGACCGTCGCGCAGGCCGACCTCCTGCATGTGAATGCGGCGGTTTGCGCCCTGCCACACGGTGTTGGATGCAGTCATTGAATCACCCCCTTGCTGCGCAGCAGCGCAATCTGTTCGGCCGTGAGCCCGGCCTCGGCCAGCACCGCATCGGTGTCATCGCCCAGGTGCGGCGCGCTGCTGCGGATGCTGCCCGGCGTGGCCGATAGCTTGGGCACGATGCCCGGCACCTGCACGCTGTAGCCGTCGCGCGTCTGCTGCGTCAGCAGCATGTCGCGTGCGCGGTAGTGCGGGTCTTCGGCAATGTCCTTGGCGGTGTAGACCTTGCCCGCTGGCACGCGCGCGGCGCCCAACGCGTCCAGCACCTGCTGCACGGTACGCTGCGCGCTCCAGGCGCCAATGGCGGCGTCGATTTCTTCCACCCGCGCCACGCGGCCGGTGTTGTTAGCCAGGTCGGGCGCGGCGCCCAGGTCTGCCCGGCCAATGGCCTCCATCAACCGCTTGAAAATGCTGTCGCCATTGCCCGCCACCAGCACCCAGCCGTCGGTGCAGGGGTAGGCGTTGCTCGGAGCAATGCCCGGCAGCGCACTGCCCGCAGCCTCGCGCACCGCGCCGAAGGCGCTGTATTCAGGGATCAGGCTCTCCATCACGTTGAACACCGCCTCATGCAGCGCCACGTCAATCACCTGGCCTTTGCCGCCGTTGACCTTGCGGTGGTACAGCGCTGTGAGCACGCCAATGGTGCCGTGCAGCGCCGCCAGCGTGTCACCAATCGATACCCCCACGCGCACCGGCACGCGGCCGGGCTCACCCGTCAGGTGGCGCAGGCCGCCCATGGCCTCGCCGATGGCGCCAAAGCCTGGTAGGTCGCGGTACGGCCCCGTCTGGCCGTAGCCAGAGATGCGCAGCATCACCAAGCCGGGGTTGAGCTTGTGCAACTCCTCGGGCGACATGCCCCAGCCTTCCAGCGTGCCAGGGCGGAAGTTCTCGACCAGTACATCGGCTTCAGCAATCAGCTGGCGGGCAATATCCTGCCCCTCCTTTTGCCGCAGGTCCAGCGCCACCGAGCGCTTGTTGCGCGACTGCACCTGCCACCAGACGGAGGTGCCTTCCTTGATCAGGCGCCAGTTGCGCAGCGGGTCGCCGCCCGACGCACCGGGTCGGCTCGGGTCCGCGGGGGCCTCGATCTTGATCACGTCGGCGCCAAACTCGCCCAGCGTCTTGCCACAGAAGGGGCCGGCGATGAGCTGGCCCATTTCGATGACGCGCACATTTTGCAAGGCGGAGGGGGAAGCAATGGAATCCATGGGTGGAGTTGTCTGCTGCGTCCAGCCCCACGCTGGGGCGGCTCGGCGCGAATGATGCGCAGTGCAAGCAGGGCCGTAAATCGCTCAAGCAACAAGATGCCATCGCAAACCGGCATGGCAGCTGTGCCGCTTGCTACCATCAGGCCCCCATGAAACTGGATCCCGTCTCCCTGCGCCTGTTTGTGGCCGTGATGGAAGAAAGCACCATCGCTGCCGCCGCCGCGCGCGAGCACATTGCCGCATCGGCCGTGAGCCGCCGCCTGGCCGACCTGGAAGACGCCCTGCGCGTGAGCCTGTTCATGCGCAGCAACAAGGGCACCGAGCCCACCGCTGCCGCGTTTGCGCTGCTGAACCTCGCGCGCGGCGTGCTGAACGACCTGGACGGCATCGCCTCCCAGATGCGCGAGTACGGCACGGGGGTGCGCGGCCATGTGCGCGTGGTGGCCAACATCTCGGCCATCACTCAGTTTTTGCCGGCTGAGCTGCAGAGCTTTCTGACACAACACCCGCAGGTGGATGTGCGGCTGCATGAGCAGATCAGCAGTGCGATTGCCCATTCAGTGGCCGAGAACGCAGCCGACGTGGGCATCCTGAACGAAGGTCACTACGGCGAGCGTGTGACGCTGCTCCCCTACCGCACCGACGAGCTGGTGCTGGTGGTGCCCACCGGCCATGCGCTGGCGCGGCGCAAGTCCGTGCGGCTGGCCGAAGCCCTCTCCTACGACTTTGTGGGCGCCCACCCCAACAGCGCCATCAACAACCAGCTCACCCGCGCTGCGGCCGAAGCGGGGCTGCCGCTGCGGCTGCGCATGCAGGTGACCAGCTACGACGCGCTGTGCCTCATGGTCAACGCCGGGCTGGGTGTGGGTGTGATGCCGCGCGGCAGTGCGCGGCTGTACCAGGGCGCACTGCAGATCCGCACCGTCACCCTGAACGAGCCCTGGGCCCACCGCCGCCTGTCGCTGTGTGTGCGGTCAGAAGAATCCCTCTCCACGGTGGCCCGGCTGCTGGTGGACCACTTGCGCACGCAGCCCACCACACCATGACCCCCGACCACCCCCCCCTTCAGTGGGATGTTTTCTGCCGCGTGATCGACAACTTTGGCGACATCGGCGTGTGCTGGCGCCTGGTTGCGCAGCTGGCCGCTCTGGGCCACCGCGTGCGCCTGTGGGTGGACGAAGCCTCGGCGCTGCAATGGATGGCCCCCGGGGGTTGCCCAGGGGTGGATGTGCGGCCCTGGGGCGCGCCGCCACCGGGCCCGCAAGAGCCCAAGCCCGACGTGATGGTAGAGGCCTTCGGCTGCGATATTGCTCCTGAATTCATAGCATATAGCGCAGTTTCCACTAGCGCTTCTGGCCAAAACCGTTCAAAACCCGTCTGGATCAACCTGGAATACCTGTCTGCAGAGGCCTATGTAGAGCGCACCCACCGCCTGCCGTCCCCCATTCTGTCCGGCCCGGCATCGGGGTGGACACGCTGGTTTTTTTACCCTGGCTTCACCACCGGCACCGGCGGTCTGCTGCGCGAGCCCCATCTGATGGTGCAGCGCGAGGCGTTTGACCGCAGCGCATGGCGCGCTGAGCACCGGGCCCTGTTTGGCCTGGATGATGAAGCACCGGGAAGACGCTGGGTGTCGCTGTTCTGCTACGAGCCCCCAGCACTGACCAACATGCTTCAACAATGTGCGCTGCAGCCCACGGAGCTGCTGGTCACGCCTGGCCGACCGGCCGCTGCTGTGCGGGCGGCCCTGGCCGAGCCCGCCCAGGGCACCGAAGGGGGCCAGCAACAGCATGACCAGCGAGGGCTGCTGTCCTTGTCCTACCTGCCTCACCGGCCCCAGGCTGCGTTCGATGCAATGCTCTGGGCTTGCGACTTCAACGCGGTGCGAGGCGAGGACTCGTTGGTGCGTGCTCTGTGGGCTGGCCAGGCCTTTGTCTGGCACATCTACCCGCAGCACGACAACGCCCACCACGACAAGCTCTGGGCGTTTCTGGACTGGCTGCAGGCCCCTGCGTCGCTGCGGCAGTTCCACGCTACCTGGAACGGGCTGGACGCCGTGCCGCTGCAATGGCCGGACGACAACACCCTGGCAGAGTGGACCGCCTGCACCCAGGCTGCCCGTACGCGCCTGCTGACGCAGGACAACCTCGTCGCACAACTTTTGGGCTTTGTCTCCGAAAAACGGTAAAATCCGAGGCTTTGCGCAAATCAGGCGCGGCATGTCAGTGCCCCCGCCCTGCGCACTTTCGCCGCAGAACATGCACCGGCGCGCAAACCAGGAGGTTTGTCAGCTCGCGCGTTGAGCGGCCCCAACCCAAGCAACTTGCTATGAAAATCGCTCAAGAAATCCGCGCCGGCAACGTCATCATGCACGGCAAGGACCCCATGGTGGTCCTGAAGACCGAATACGCCCGCGGCGGCCGCGGTGCAGCCACCGTGCGCATGAAGCTCAAGAGCCTGATCGGCAACTTCGGCACCGAAGTCGTATTCAAGGCCGACGACAAGATCGACAACGTGATCCTGGACAAGAAAGAGTGCACCTACTCCTACTTCGCCGACCCCATGTATGTGTGCATGGACACCGAGTACAACCAGTACGAAGTGGAAGCCGAAAACATGGGCGACTCGCTGAACTACCTGGAAGACGGCATGACCGTGGAAGTGGTGTTCTATGACGGCAAGGCCATCTCGGTCGAACTGCCCACCAGCGTCGAGCGCGAAATCACCTGGACGGAACCCGCCGTCAAGGGTGACACCTCCGGCAAGGTCATGAAGCCCGCCAAGATCGCCACCGGCTTCGAAGTGCCCGTGCCCCTGTTTGTCAGCCAAGGCGACAAGATCGAAATCGACACCCGCACTGGCGAATACCGCAAGCGCGTCTAAGGACGGCAAGGGCTCGCGGCCCTCTCTCCCTCACAGGAGATCCCCCAAAGAAAAAGGCTTCCCTCGGGAAGCCTTTTTTTATGATTCAGAGCCAATGCGCTAGTGCTGCATGGGTCTAACGCTATGAATTAAATAGCAATCAGATAGGTTGCGCCACCAGGTCGTGCCCCTGCACGCCCACGATACGTGCCTTGGTGAACTCCCCCACCTTAAGCTGCTTGCTGATCTTCTCGGGCGGCAGCAGTTGCACGGTGCCGTCGATCTCGGGCGCATCCGCATAAGTGCGGCCCACACCCCCTTTGCGGCCCAGGGCAGGGGCATGGTCCACCAGCACCTGCATGGTGGCACCCACCCGGCGCTGCAGTCTTGCGATCGAGACCTCTTCGGCCACCGCCATGAAGCGGGCACGGCGCTCTTCGCGCACTTCCATCGGCAGCATGCCGGGCAGCTCGTTGGCAGCAGCGCCATTCACATCGCTGTAGGCAAAGCAGCCCGCACGGTCAATCTGCGCCTCGCGCACGAAGTCGAGCAGGTGCTGGAACTCTTCTTCCGTCTCGCCCGGAAAGCCCGCAATGAAGGTGCTGCGGATGACCAGCTCGGGGCAGGCTTCGCGCCAGCGCAGGATGCGCTCCAGGTTGCGCTCGCCACTGGCGGGGCGCTTCATGCGCTTCAGGACATCAGGGTGGCTGTGCTGGAAAGGCACGTCCAGGTACGGCAGCACCTTGCCCGTGGCCATGAGCGGGATCACCTCGTCCACGCTGGGGTACGGGTACACATAGTGCAGGCGCACCCAGGCGCCATAGGGCTCGGCAATCTCGCCCAGCGTCTGAACCAGCTCCAGCATCCGGGTCTTGACCGGCTTGCCGTCCCAGAAGCCCGTGCGGTACTTCACGTCCACACCGTAGGCCGAGGTGTCCTGGCTGATCACCAGCAATTCCTTCACGCCACCTTCAAACAAGGCCTTGGCCTCACTGAGCACATCGCCAATGGGCCGCGACACCAGGTCACCGCGCATGGACGGGATGATGCAGAAGGTACAACGGTGGTTGCAGCCCTCGCTGATCTTGAGGTAGGCGTAGTGCTTGGGCGTGAGCTTGATGCCCGCAATGCCAAAGCTGCCGGGCACCAGGTCCACGAACGGGTCGTGGGGCTTGGGCAGGTTCAGGTGGACGGCGTCCATCACTTCTTGCGTGGCGTGGGGCCCGGTCACGGCCAGCACACTGGGGTGCATCTGCCGCACCATGTTGCCACCATCGTCACCCGTGCGGGCACCCAGGCAGCCGGTGACGATGACTTTGCCATTCTCGGCCAAGGCTTCGCCAATGGTGTCCAGGCTTTCTTTCACGGCATCGTCGATGAAGCCGCAGGTGTTGACGATGACCAGGTCTGCGCCCTGGAAGGTCTTGGAGGTTTCGTAACCCTCGGCGCTCAGCTGCGTGAGGATCAGCTCGGAATCGGTCAGCGCCTTGGGGCAGCCCAGGCTGACGAATCCGACTTTGGGTGTTTTGGTGGGGGCAATTGCTTCGCTCATATCCCCCTATTGTCCCAGTTCCGGCGTTGAGCGGGTGGGTTGCCGATTCATGGCAACGTTTGCCACTCCCTGCAACCTGCGTAACCGGCGCTGCCCAAGCCAGTGGCCACCGCGCTCTGGCAGCGCTGCAGGGGGTTATCTCTTCAGTCCAAACGCGCCCAGCATCTGCTCCGTCTGCTTTTGCATCTGCTCCTGCATCTGCGCCAGCATGGTCTGCGACTGTTCGACATAGTTGCCCATCATGCCCTTGAGCATGGGCGACTGCAGACTCATGAACTGCGCCCACATCTCGGGCGTCACGCTTTGCGACTGCTCGGCCAGCTTGGTTTGCACATCGGTGAAGGCCTGCACGTTCTTCTCCAGGTACGCGCCCATGAACCCCTGCATGGCATGACCATAGAACCGGATGATGTTGGCCAGCACCGCCTCGGTGAACATGGGCGCACCGCCGGCCTCCTCTTCCAGAATGATCTGCAGCAGAATGCTGCGCGTGAGGTCTTCGCCCGTCTTGGCGTCGCGCACCACCACGTTCTGGTGGTCCATCACCAGCTGGCGCACCTCGGCCAGCGTGATGTAGGTGGAGGTGTCTGTGTCGTACAGACGGCGGTTGGGGTACTTCTTGATGACGCGCTGGGCCGATTTGGACGCAGCGGTTTTCGGTTCGGACACAACGAACTCCTCGGGCTCAAAACCCATGTATTGCAGTGCAGCACATTCTAGGGAGACTGCTGAGCCGCAACGGCAAAGGAATACCCTGATGATGCAAGGCACCCGAGTGTCGCGCGGGTGACTGGTGCGCCAAGCGTCGTATGCAGTGCAGCCGCCTGCCCCTCCTCAACAACAGCCCCGGTGAGGTGACAGAGAAGCGGAAACAAAAAAGCCACCTTGCGGTGGCTTGCTGTGTGAACACCTGCAGCGGTGTCATTGCCAAGTTTTCTAAAATCTGAAAGCTGGTTTCTTTCAGCGAAAAACTTGGTAGGCGCGATTGGACTCGAACCACTTTGCCAGGGAATTTAGGTCGGCCATTGTCGGGCTTCCATAGGGATTGAACCAGCAGTAACCGACCACGGCCCCCGAAGAGTTCCCCGGGTAGTTCCCTGGCTTACAGTGGCACCAAATTACCAACCAGGAAGACAAATGATTGAAAACGGAGAATGGAATGTGGTGGACGCAAGTGGTGCACCAGTTGGTCGGGTGGACGGTGACGAGTTCATTCGCCAAGGCGCCAATTTGCTGTACCGGATTGATGGCGATGAAATCTATACCGTCGGCAGCAACGCTCAGTTGGTCGCCACCATTGACGGCGAGACTGCTCGCTCACCCCAGACTGGGCAAGTAGTTCTACGGTTCTTGCGAGACTAGGACTGTCTTGGCTGGCCTCATCGATTTCCTCGTGTACGCGATCTACGCAGGTCCACGTTCTGGCCACCTCATGCCCGCGCGCATCGAACTGGGGCCCGACCTGTTCCGCCAGTTCCAACGAGAGCACCGTGAGGCCCTGACCGCCATGCTGCCGGAGGCAGACAACATGTACCCCGGCTCACTGGCAGGAGTGCCAGTGGTTGAGGCGGAGACACCAGGAGCGGTGCTGGTCCGGCTGGGCGGTGCCCGGGTCGCCCTGGCCCTGCCGGAATAATTTTTGGAATATTTTGCAGCCGCTTCGGTGGTCGTGACGCAAGACTCCGTTGTGCCCAATGTCGGGCTCAAGGAGATTTTGATGACGAAGAAGACGAAAGCGGAGCTGGCCCGCCACCAGCATGATGCGGTCTACACACAATGGATCGGCCGCCCACCAGATCGCCGGCACACCAGCGACACCGAGGATTTTGCAGATGACCTCTGGTCACAGGGCATTCGCATGGGCCGCAACCAGGAACTGCACCGCCAGATGGTGATGAACGTCATCCGAAGCTATGTGGTGACTGGCTGAAACCGGCACAGCGCCGGTTTTGAAATACCAACCGACCAAAAGTCAGCTGGTAACGCGAC
>NZ_JADHVT010000101.1 GCF_016783915.1 Acidovorax sp. | reverse complement strand
AGGCCGACCAGGCCTGCAATGCACTGGCCAGCGCCAGCGCCTGGGGGTTCGACACCGAGTCCAAGCCCACCTTTGTGCGCGATGAGCAGTCGGACGGCCCGCACATCGTGCAACTGGCCACGCTGGAGCGGGCCTGGGTGTTCCAGCTGCACGACCCGGGTTGCCGTGCGCGCGTCGCCGAGCTGCTGGCCCTGCAGGGTGTGACCAAGGCTGGCTTTGGCCTGGGGGATGACACCAAACGCATCCAGCACAAGCTGGGCGTGCAACCGGCCGATGTGCTGGAGTTGAACACCGTGTTCCGCCAACGCGGCTACCGCAAGGACATGGGGGTGAAGGGCGCTGTGGCGGTGCTGTTCAACCGGCGCTTCATCAAGTCCAAAAAGGCCGCTACCTCCAATTGGGCCAACCCGCAGCTCAGCGAAGCCCAGCTGGTGTACGCCGCCAACGACGCCTGGGCCGCCCTGCGGGTGCTCAACGCCTTGGGCCTGCCCGCCTGAGGGACTGTGCGGGCACTGCCACAGTGCCAAACCACAGTGCTCTAGTGCGCTTACTATCAAAAAAGTAGCTACTCAGGCATATTGCTCTAGCGCTACCGAGCAAAAGACATCAAAACCACGCCAAACAGGCCACGCGACCCCTGGCAGGCCATACCCACACCGACCTATAGCCGGGCAGCCAAGCGCGCCGCCTGGTCGATGGCGCGTTTGGCATCCAGCTCGCCGGCCTCCAGCGCGCCACCGATGAGGTGGGGTTTGCGGCCCTGGGCCTCCAGATCCTGCGCCAGGCTGCGCAAGGGCACCTGCCCCGCGCACAGCACCACGGTGTCGCAAGGGATCCAGGTCGGATCCTCGCGTTTTTCGCCGTAAGACACCAGCAGGCCCTCGTCGGCAATGCGCTCGTAGTTCACGCCGCTCACCATCTGCACCTCTTTCATCTTGAGCGTGGTGCGGTGGATCCAGCCCGTGGTCTTGCCCAGGCCGGCACCGAGCTTGCCCTTCTTGCGCTGCAGCAGCGTGACATGCCGAGCGGGCGGCGTCACGCGCGGGCCGCTGGGGGCCAGACCTCCGCGAGCGTCGGCCGGGTCGGTGATGCCCCACTCGGCCTTCCAGGCGGGCAAGTCCAGCGTGGTGGAAGGGTGTTCGCCGTGCGTCAGGAACTCGGCCACGTCAAAGCCAATGCCGCCCGCGCCGATGACGGCCACGCGCTCGCCCACCGGCTTGCCGTGGCGCAGCACGTCGATGTAACTCAGCACCTTGGGGTGGTCCTGGCCGGGGATCTTCGGGTCGCGCGGCTCCACGCCGGTCGCGACGATGACCTCGTCAAAGCCCGCCAGGTCGGAGGCCAACACGCGCCGGTTCAGGTGCAGCTGCACGCCGGTGTCCTCGACCCGCATGGCGAGGTAGCGCAGCATTTCGTGGAACTCTTCCTTGCCCGGAATCACCTTGGCCATGTTGAGCTGGCCGCCGATGGCGACTGCGGCGTCGAACAGATGCACCTCGTGCCCGCGCTCGGCCGCCACGGTGGCAGCGGTCAGACCGGCAGGCCCTGCGCCCACCACCGCCACACGTTTGCGCGACGAAACCGGCCGGTACACCAGTTCCGTCTCGTGACAGGCGCGCGGGTTGACGAGGCAACTGCTGGTCTTGTTCTGGAACACATGGTCCAGGCAGGCCTGGTTGCAGGCAATGCAGGTGTTGATGCGGTCGGCCCGACCTTGCGCGGCCTTCTTCACAAACGCCGCATCGGCCAGCAGCGGCCGCGCCATGGAGACCATGTCGGCGCAGCCATCTGCCAGCACCTGCTCGGCCACCTCGGGTGTGTTGATGCGGTTGGACGTGACCAGCGGCGTGGTGATGCCCGCCGCCGCGAACTCGGCCTTCATCTTTTGCGTGACCCAGGCAAACGCTGCGCGCGGCACGCTGGTGGCAATGGTGGGCACCCGCGCCTCGTGCCAGCCAATGCCGGTGTTGACGATGTTCGCCCCGCCCGTGGCTACGGCCTTGCCCAGGGTGACGATCTCGTCCCACGCGCTGCCGCCGGGCACCAGGTCGATCATCGACAGGCGGTAGATGATGATGAAGTCCGGCCCCACGGCCTCGCGCATGCGGGCCAGAATCTCCACCGGCAGCCGCATGCGGTGGCTGTAGTCGCCGCCCCAGGCATCGCGCCGCAGGTTGGTGGCTTGCGACAGAAACTGGTTGATGAAATAGCCCTCCGAGCCCATCACCTCCACGCCGTCGTAGCCCGCCTCGCGCGCCTTCACTGCACAGCGCACGAAGGCGCGGATCTGTCGCTCCACCCCGCTCGCCGACAGCGCGAACGGCGTGAACGGCGAAATCGGCGACTGCAGCCGCGACGGCGCCACCGCCAGCGGGTGGTAGGCATAGCGGCCCGTGTGCAGGATTTGCAGTGCGATCTTGCCGCCCGCCTCGTGCACGGCCTCGGTCACCACGCGGTGGCGCTTGGCCGCGCCCGAGGTCGCCAGCGTGCCCGCAAATGGCTTGGCCCAGCCCGCGATGTTCGGCGCGAAGCCGCCCGTGACGATCAGCCCCACATCGCCTTCAGCCCGCTCGCGGAAGTACGCCGCCATGCGCGTGAGGTCGCGCCCGTCCTCCAGCCCCGTGTGCATGGAGCCCATGAGCACGCGGTTCTTGAGGGTGGTGAACCCCAGGTCCAGGGGGGCGAGCAGGTGTGGGTACAACGCGGGGCCAGGCATGGACGCAGTGGCTGCAGAGGTGGCAATGGGGGAAGAATGCATGGAAGGATCGTGGGCTAGAAGTATTTTCTAGAACTTTATTCTAGAATTCTGTCCCATGGCAAGCCGCAATTCCCCGCCCCCCACCTCATCCCCTGCAGAAGCCACCACCGACCGCCGCCAGGACATCCTGAACGCCGCCCTCGCCTGCGCGGCCGAAGGCGGCGTGGATGCGGTGACCATCGACGGCGTGCGTGCGCGCTGCGGGGCCAGCGTGGGCAGCATTTATCACCACTTTGGCAACCGCGACGGGATCGTGGCGGCGCTATTCTTTGACATCTTTCACGACCAGTCGCGCAGCGTGCAGGCGCAACTGGATGCCGCCCAGGGCGTGGAGGCGGGCGTGTTGGCCCTGGTCACCGGCTATCTGGACTGGGTGGTGGCGCAGCCAGAGCGGGCACTGTTCATGTTCCAGGCGCGCAGCGCGGTGGCAGCGGGCCCGCGCACGCCCGACCTGGCCGAAGCCGCACGGCGACGCAACCAGGCGCTGGTGGCCTGGTTCGAGCCGCACCGGCAGTCCGGCGCGCTGCGCAACCTGCCTTGCGAGCTGATGCCGTCGCTGGTGATGGGGCCGGTGCAGAGCTATTGCAGGGCCTGGCTGTCAGGCAACGCTGCCCAGGGCGGCCTGCCCTCGCCCACCACCTACCGCGCAGAGCTGGCAGACGCAGCGTGGCGGTCCGTCAGGGCGTAGACCGAGGGATCAGATCAGTAATGCGGCGGAAGCTCGTCGCGCAGGTTGCGCGGGCCGTTCGAGCCGCCCTCGGGCGCCTGCTGGCGCAGCTGGATGACCTCGTGCGTGAGCCGGTCGATCAGCTGCTGCTGCTGGTAGATGGTCATGTTCAGCTGATCCAGAAGGTCTTCGGTAAAGCTGGCCTTGATCTCCAGGCTTTCGAGGCGCTGGAGAACGTTGGCGAGATCGTTGGTGTCGGACATGGAGGCGTCAGATCGCCTGGCCCAGGCGCGCGACGCCTTCGCGGATCTTGTCCACATCGGCCGTGGCAAACGACAGGCGGAAGGTGGCGTGGTCCGGGTTGGCGCAGAAGAACGGCGTGCCGGGCACAAAGGCCACGCCCTTTTCAATGGCGCGCTTGGCCAGCACATTGCCATCGGCCACCTTGCCACCCGCCCCCGTGAGGCGTGCCCAGACAAAGAGGCCGCCCTGCGGTTGCACAAACTCGATGGCATCGCCCAGTTCCTTGCGCAGCGCGTCGCCCATGGCCTGGGCGCGCTCGGCGTACACCTTGCGCACATGGGCCAGCGTGCCGGGCATACGGCCAGCCTTGAGGTACTGCGCGGCCGTGGCCTGCGCAAAGGTGCTGGTGTGTGCGTCGCTGAACTGCTTGCACATGGTGGCCTTGCCCAGCAGCTCGGCGGGGGCAATCATCCAGCCCACGCGCAGGCCGGGCGACAGCACCTTGCTCAGGCTGCCGCAGTGCACCAGCAGATCGCGGCTGCCGGGCACCGTGGCCGACAGGTTGAGCAGGCTGGGGGGAGGCGCATCGCCAAAGTACAGGTCACCGTAGGGGTCGTCTTCGACGATCAGGGTGTTGTGCTTGACGGCCATCTCCAGCACGGCCTTGCGGCGCTCCAGGCTCAGCATGGCGCCGCTGGGGTTGCCGAAGGTGGGGATCAGGTAGACGAACTTTGGCTTGTGCTCGGCGATGAGCTTTTCCAGCTCGTCGGTCTTCACGCCGTTGCCGTCGATGGGCGCACTGATGAGTTCGGCACCATACAGGCGAAAACACTGGATGGTGGCCAGGAAGGTGGGGCCTTCGACGATGACCTTGTCGCCGGGGCTGATGAGCGTCTTGCCCAGCAGGTCCAGCGCCTGCTGGCTGCCGGTGGTGACGATGAGGTTGTCGGCGGCCACGTCCTTGGCGCCCTTGCTCGTCATGAAGGCGGCCAGTTGCTCGCGCAGCGGGGTGTAGCCCTCGGTGGCGCCATATTGAAGTGCGGCGCCGGGCTCTTCGGCCAAGGCGGCGTTGCTGGCGGCGCGGATGCCTTCCACGTCAAACATCGCGCTGTCCGGGAAGCCACCCGCAAAGCTGATGATGCCGGGCTTGCCCAGCAGCTTGAAAAGCTCGCGGATGGCGGAGGTTTCTACGTTGTTCAGGCGGTCGGCAAATTGCATGGCGTGGACAGAAGTGGTTGGCAACAAACTGTGCATTGTCGCCAATTGCGACGCAGGATTCATGCGGTGTCTTTCCAAGAGGCTCTAAACTGGGTTTTCCCTCCACCGCCATTGCCCTGCCCGCAATGACCCTGACCCTCCGCACCCTGCCCCGCATGCGCCTTGCCACCATGCGCCACACCGGCGCCTACGGCCACCCGGGCCTGACCGAGTTGTGGGAGCGTTTTGGCAGCTGGTGTGCCACCCGCCGGCTGGATGATCCACGCCCCAAGTTCTATGGCTTCAGCCACGACGACCCGGCCTGCACGCCGCACGAGCAGTGCCGCTATGACGCAGCGGTGCAGATTGGCGTGGGCCTGCGCACCGGGCCCGATGTGCAGGTGATGGACTACGAAGGCGGCGACTACGCCTGCATGCACTTTGTGGGCACGGGGCCAGAGATCGGCGCCGCCTGGGCGCAGATGGGCGCGCCGGGCCAGATCCCTGAAGGCTGGGAATGGGAATCGCGCGCCGCGCTGGAGATCTACGACGAGGACTTTGCAGTGGACCCAGTCACGGGGCGCTTTCCGTGCTGGCTGTGTATTCCGGTCAAGCGGACGCGCTGAATCCCATGGGGTTGCGCTGACGGGCCGGGTAGCCCTTTTCAGCGCCGACCGTCAATCCACCCGGATATCCGCCCGTGCCGCCACGGCACGCATCAGCGGCAGCTCGCGTTCAATGCGCGCGCGCAGCCCGTCGCCATTGCCACCCAGCGGCGTCAGACCGATGTCCAACATCTTCTTCTTGAAATCCGCCGAGGCCATGGTCTCGGCCAGGGCCTTTTCCAGCTTTTTCTGCACGGGTGCTGGCAGCCCTGCGGGCCCCACAAAGGCAAACCAGGAACCCATGTCAAAGCCGGGGTAGCCGCTTTCGGCCACCGTGGGCACGTTGGGCAGCAAGGCCAGGCGCTGCGGGCTGAGCGCGGCAATGGCCTTGATCTTGCCGGACTTGATGAGGGGGGTGGACGCCACTACCGTGTCCACCGCCAGCTGCACCTGCCCGCCCATCAGTGCCGTAAGGCTGGGCGAGCTGCCATTGAAAGGCACGTGCATCATCGGAAAGCCCGCCGTGGTCTTGAGCATCTCTGCGCCAAAGTGCACCGACGAGCCCGTGCCATAGGAGCCGTACGAGAACTTGTCCGGCGCGGCCTTGGCCTGGGCCACGATGTCCTTGAGCGACTGCCCCGGGGTGTCGTTGTGGGCCACCAGCAGCAGCCCCATGTCGGCCACCAGGGCCAGGGGCGTGAAGCTCTTGATGGGGTCGTAAGGCAGGTTGGTGCGGATGGCCGGGTTCATGGTGAGCGTGGTGTTGGACCCGAGCAGCAGCGTGTACCCGTCCGCAGGCGCCTTGGCCACCATGGACACCGCCACCACGGTGCCCGCGCCGGGCCGGTTCTCCACCACCATGGGCTGCCCCAGACGTTCCCCCAACGCGGTGGCCAATAACCGCCCCAGGATGTCGGTGGCGCCCCCAGGTGCGAAAGGCACGACCAGCTTGATGGGCCGGTCGGGGTAGCTCTGCGCATGCACCAGGCCGGGTGCCGCCAGCACCAAGGCACTGGCCAGAAGACTCGATACGAAGCGGGAACGCAGCATGGTGAAGCTCTCCAGAAAGCACGTTGACAAAAGCGGGGGGTAGCGGGGGTTCACGGTGTGAGATGGAATGGCGAGCAGCGAGGCCCAGGTCACCCCAGCAAGGGGCTGCGCTGGCGCGCGTACCCACTGGCCTGGTCGTAGGCGTGGCCGATCTGCAGCACGGCGGCGTCAGACTGTGCCGGGCCGATGATCTGCAGCCCCGCAGGCAGGCCGCCGGGGCCAAAACCTGCGGGGGCTGCCAGCGCGGGCAGGCCGGCCATGGTGGCGGGCACCACGGTCTCCATCCAGCGGTGGTAGGTGTCCATGGTGCGGCCGCCGACCTCGTGGGGCCAGTCCAGCCCGGCATCGAACGGAAAGACCTGGGCAGCGGGCAACACCAGAAAATCGAATTGTTCGAACAGGCCGCGCAGCACCTGGTACCACGCGCTGCGCACGCGGGCCGCGTCGTACACCTGCAGGGCCGTCAGGCGCATGCCACGCTCGATCTCCCACACCGCCTCGGACTTCAGCAGCGCATGCGTGGCCGGGTTGCGATACAAGGCCGCATTGGCCCCTGCCACGCTGAAGCTGCGCAGGTCGATCCAGGCGTTCCACATCTGCTTCAGGTCGAACGCGGGCACCACGGACTCCACCGCGCAGCCCACGGTGCGAAAGTGTTCCAGCGCCCGCTCGCAGGTGGCCAGCACGCCGGGTTCGGTGGGCAAGTGGCCACCCAGGTCGCCCAGCCAGCCGATGCGGGCACCGCGCCAGTCGCGCTCCAGCGGCTGGCCCAGCAGGGCCACATCCTCGTGCCGGCGCGTGAGGGGCAGGCGTGCATCAAAACCCGCCTGCACCGACAGCAGCAGCGCCAGGTCCGGGATGTTGCGGGCCATGGGCCCGGCCACGCTGAACTGCTGGAAGAACACTTCCTCCGTCGGCCCGTGCGGCACCAGGCCGAAGGAGGTGCGCAGGCCATACACGTTGTTGAACGCCGCTGGCGTGCGCAGCGAGCCCATCATGTCCGAGCCATCGGCCACCGGCAGCATGTGCAGGGCCACTGCCACGGCTGCGCCGCCACTGCTGCCCCCTGCCGACACAGCCGGGTTGTGGGCGTTGCGCGTAGTGCCATAAACGGGGTTGTAGGTGTGCCCGCCCAGGCCAAACTCGGGCGAGTTGCTGCGGCCGATGAACAGTGCGCCGCCTGCGCGCATGCGCTCGAACACCACGGCGTCGGTGGCCGACACCTGACCGGCAAAGATGGGCGAGCCCCGCGTGGTGACCATGCCCGCGGCGGGCATGATGTCCTTGGGCGCCTGCGGAAAGCCGTGCAGCGGGCCCAGGCTCTCGCCGCACGCCAGTTGCGCATCGCGCTCTGACGCCTGCGTGCGCACGGCGTTGCGGTCCGCCATCGCCACCAGGGCATTCACCACGGGGTTCAGCCGGTCCACCTGGGCCAGGTAGGCATCCAGCACCTCGGTGCAGGAGACCTCCCGCGCATGGATGGCGCGCGACAGTCCGGTGGCCGTAAGGTCCACGATGGGGCTGGGGGTCCCACCCGGGGTGACGCTGTTTGCAGAAGGCATGGGGGCTGGGGCCGGTGAATGTGTCATTGGTGAGTCAGCATAAGCAGCCCGCTGCGTTTCGACAATCAACGATTTCTGGGGTTATCTTTGCGTTTTATGCAATCCACACCCCGAAAGGCCCCCCATGCTTTCCAGCCGCTTGCAGGACACCGCGCTGCGCTACTTTCTGGAAGTGGCGCGCAGCGGCTCGGTCAGCGAGGCCGCCGCGCGCCTCAATGTGTCGCCCTCGGCCGTGAGCCGCCAGGTCGCCGCCCTCGAAGACCTGCTGGGCGTGCCGCTGTTTGACCGGCGCCCGCGCGGCATGGCGCCCAGCGCGGCGGGCGAGCTGCTGGCCGCCCATGCGCGGCGCGGCGCGCTGGAGGCCGACCGCGTGGTCTCCGACATCCAAGCGCTGCAGGGCCTGCGCACGGGGCTGGTGCGCATCTGCAGCTCTGCGGGTTTTGCCATCGAGTTCCTGCCCCGCGTGATGGCGCAATTCCGCCTGCAGTACCCCGGCATCCAGTTCCACCTGCGCGTGGCCAGCCCCGCAGCTGTGACCGTGGCGGTGCTCAACGGCGATGCGGACATTGGCCTGACCTACAGCCGCTCGGCCGAGCGGGACATCACCGTGCAGCACCGCCAGGCCGCGCCCGTCATCGCCATCATGCGGCCTGACCACGCGCTCGCACGCGCCCACTCCGTCACGCTGGCGCAGATGCACGCCTACCCCATCGCCCTGCCCGAGCGCGACAACACCGTGCGCCAGCTGTTCGACATTGGCTGTAGCCAGCGGGGCCTGGTCTTTGAGCCCGCGCTGGTGTGCAACCACTTCGAGACGCTGATGCACTTTGTGCTGCATGGCGGCGGCCTGTCCATCTCGGGCGAGGTGACGGTGCGCGATCGGGTGCAGCGCGGCGAAATGCATGCCGCCCAGATCCGCGAGCCCGGCATGAGCGCCCGCGCCGCCGAGCTGCAGACCCTGAGCGGCCGCACCCTGCCCGCTGCCGTGCGCATGTTCCTGGAGTTTCTGCAGGCGCAGCTGCGGGACAATGCGCCACCGGCCACGCCCGCCAAAAGAAGCCAGCCCCCTGCCCCACCCCACCAACGATGATGATGAAAACCGCCCAGATCGAGCCCTTCTTCGCCACCCTGAAGGCGGCCAACCCTATGCCCAACACGGAGCTGGAATACACCACCCCGTTCGAGCTGCTGGCCGCCGTGCTGCTGTCGGCCCAGGCCACTGACGTGGGCGTGAACAAGGCCACGCGCAAGCTGTTCCCAGTTGCTGGCACGCCCCAGGCCATCCTGGACCTGGGTCTGGAGGGGCTGGAGGGTTACATCAAGACCATCGGGCTGTACCGCACCAAGGCCAAGAACCTGATGGAGACCTGCCGCATCCTGGTGGAGCAGCACGGCAGCGTGGTGCCCCGCACGCGCGAGGCGCTGGAGGCCCTGCCCGGCGTGGGCCGCAAGACGGCCAACGTGGTGCTGAACGTGGCCTTTGGCCAGCCCACGATGGCGGTGGACACGCACATCTTTCGCGTGAGCAACCGCACCGGCCTGGCGCCCGGCAAAAACCCGCTGGCGGTGGAGCTGCAGCTGATGAAGCGCGTGCCCGCCGCCTACGCAGTGGATTCGCACCACTGGCTCATCCTGCTGGGCCGCTATGTGTGCCAGGCGCGCAAGCCGCGCTGCTGGGAATGTGTGGTGAGCGAGTATTGCGACTACCGGCCGAAGACGCTGGCGCCCTAACGCGCAGAACGCACAGCGCTTCAAATTTCATAGCAACCAGCGCATATTCTTCTAGCGCATCCAGCCTAAAACAATCAAAACCTGCGCTCTGGCAGAGATTTCGAGCCCTTGCGCAACCGCCAGCCTGCAAGGCCGGGTCAGACAACGCAGCGGGTGCCCAGCGCCGCCATCTCTTGCGACACCCCCACCCAGGCCACATCAAACCCCGCCACCTTGCGCTCCGGTGGCACGGGGTGCGCGCGCAGCGCCCAGGTGGCACCCGCCACCACGCTGTCGATCACGGGCACCGACACCTGCGGCTGCACGGCGGCAGCCATGCCTGCCAGCCCCGCCCCACCCAAAATGACGGCCTGCACCCCCATCTGCCGCACCACATCCCTGCAGGCCTGGGCCAGCAAGGCACGGGCTGCTTCGGGGTCAGCCGCCAGTTGCGCCCCGGTGGGGGCGACGGTGTGAATGCCTGCCAGTGCGTGGGCGTGGCCCAGCGCCTGGGCCAGCCGCTGCAGCATGGGGCCCCAGCGCTCGCCACCGGTGACGATGGCAAAGCGGCCATGGCGCGCAGCCTCGATGAATGACGCTTCGGCCAGGCCAGTGACGGGCACCGGACTGCTCTCGCGCAGCGCCATCAGGCCAGGGTCGCCAAAGCAGCCGATCAGCACCGCGTCGGGCGCGGTCTGCGGCTGTGCGATCTCATGCGCCCACACATCGAGCGCGGCGTGGGCTGCCACAGCGTAGCTCGCCTCGCACGCGATGTACGGGGCGCCAAAGCGGGCCGTGGCCGTGCGCACCGCCACATGCGAACCCGCAGCCCCCTGCACATGCCGCTGCAGCAAGGCACTGACATGGGCTGACATGTTGGGGTTGATGACGAGCAGTTGGCGCATGGAAGACGAATGTGGAAAGCCAGTCAGGCCCCACCCAGCAACTGCGCCAGATCAGGGGCTTCCGCCGCAGGCGGCGTGAACTCCAGCTGCGACTCGATCCGCGCCAGGTGGGCCAGCATCAGCCGGGGCGCCTCGCGCGCATCGCGCAGGCGAATGGCATCGATCAGCGCGCGGTGTTCGCGGCAGCCGCAGGCCGTGGCCTCTTCGCGGGTTTTGGCGTGGCTGGGGCTGTACGTCATCAGGATGAGCGAGGTGCGCGAGACCAGCTCGCGCAGGATGCGGCCTAGCGTCTGGTGCCCGGCCGCCTGCGCGATGTGCAGGTGAAAGTCGCCCGACAGGCGGATGGCACGGCGCATGTCGCCACTGGCGCGGGCGGCCTCTTCGTCGTCGATGCAGGTGCGCAGCGCGGCAATGTCGGCGTCGGTGGCGTTGGCAATGAACAGCTCCACCAGGCGCGGCTCCAGCAGGCGGCGGGCTTCAAAGACTTCCAGCGCCTCTTGCGGCGTGGGCTGGGCAATGGATGCGCCCCGGTTGGGTGTGAGCGTGACGACCTGCTCATTGGCCAGCCGCACCAGCACAGGCCGTACGCGTGTGCGCGACACGCCAAAGGCCGCCGCCAGCTTGTCTTCCACCAGCTTGGTGCCGGGTGGCAGGCGGTGGTCGAGGATGGCCGAGACCATGCGGTCGTACATGTCGTTGTCGCTGAGCTGGCCTGGGGCCTCGGGCTGAGCGGTCGGTTCGGTGACCGCAGCGCGTGCGCGCCGGGGCTTGGGGAGGGTGGTCGTCATAAGGGTGCCGTTTTTACCCCGAACGGCCCTTGCGCCTGCGGCCCAAGGCCCACACCAGCGCCAGCGTGATGCCCATGACGAGGAACGACACCACCGTGGTCAGCGTGCCCAGCGCGTAGATCGATGGCGTGGTCACCGTGCTGGTCAGGCCCTGCAGCTCCAGCGGCAGCGTGTTCACATCGCCAATGGCCTGCGAGGTACGGGCGATCTCGTCCCAGCTGAGCGTAAAGCCGAACATGCCAATGCCCACGACCGAGGGCGCGATCAGCGGCAACACCACATGCGCGAAGCCCTGCCAGGGCGTGGCACCCAGGTCGCGTGCGGCTTCTTCGTACGCAGGGTTGAAGCGGTTGAACACCGCGAACATGATGAGCAGGCCGAACGGCAGCGTCCAGGTCAGGTGCGCGCCCAGGGCCGAGGTGAACAGGCCCAGCGACGTGCCATAGCCCTCCAGCGCACTCTCCATGCCCAGCCACTCGAGCGCGGCCTTGATGCCGTTGTCGATGAGCCGGAACTCCAGCCCGATGCCCAGCGAGACGATGATGGACGGCATGATGAGGCTGGCCACGACGATGAAGAACAGCGTGTTGCCGCCCGCCAGCCGCTTGCGAAACGCCAGGCCCGCCAGCACCGACAGCACCACCGTGCACAGCATCACCGCAACACCCAGACCCAGCGAGCGCCACAGCGCCGCGCCGATGTCCACCACACCCAGCCCTTCGGCCAGCTTGGTGAACCAGTGCAGCGACACGCCGCGCATGGGGAAAGTGAGCCCGCCCTCGGGGCCCTGGAAGCTCAGGATGAAGATGACGAACATGGGTCCGTACATGAACAGCACGAACAGCGCAAAGAAGATGGCCGGGGGCCAGAAGCTGGCGGGACGAGATTCACGGACTTTCATCTCACAGCTCCTTGCGAATGTCGACGAGGCGCGTGAGGCCCCAGATGATCATCAGCACCACGGCCAGCAGGATCACGGCATTGGCCGCCGCCAGGGGGAATTGCAGGTAGGACGTCTGCACCTGGATGATCTTGCCAATCGATGCGATCTGCTGCCCGCCCATCACGCCGATGGTCACGAAGTCGCCCATGACGATGGTGATCACAAAGATCGAGCCGATGATGATGCCGGTGCGCGAGAGCGGCACGATCACGTTCCACAGCGTCTGCCAGCCACTCGCGCCACTGTCGCTGGCCGCCTCGATGAGGCTGCGGTCGATGCGCATCATGCTGTTGAAGATGGGCACGATCATGAACATGGTGTACAGGTGCACGAAGGCCAGCACCACCGAGAAG
The DNA here is from genome assembly GCF_016783915.1 of Acidovorax sp. Taxonomy (GTDB): domain Bacteria; phylum Pseudomonadota; class Gammaproteobacteria; order Burkholderiales; family Burkholderiaceae_C; genus Acidovorax. Next base: position 4,755 of record NZ_JADHVT010000101.1, on the reverse strand, counting down.
TCCGAGAACAGCAGCCACTCCACAGGCGTCTCGATGAGGTTCATGCCTATCAGCGTCTGGTTGACCAGCCCATTGCGCCCCAGCAGCGGCACCCACGAGATCATGCGGATCACGTTCGACGTCCAGAACGGGATGGTGCACAGCACGAACAGCACGGTCTGCATGCCCGAAGAGCGCACATGGAAGGCCAAAAAATAGGCCACGGTGAAGCCGATCACCAGCGTGATCAGCCACACCAGAAAGCTGAACTTGAGCGTGGAGTAATACGTCTTGAGCGTGACACACAGGCCCTCCGACGCATCGCCACAGCCCGCGAAGATCGACACGTAGTTCTTGAACGTGAAGCCGGGCAACAGCTCGTACTCGTTGAAGTCCCAGAAGCTGACCATCACGATCAGCGCCAGCGGAATCAGAAAAAACAGCGCGAACACCAGCGTGAACGGCGCAGCCTGCCACCAGGCGGCAATGCTACGACCGGGGACGGCTGCAGCGGGTAAGGACGGGGTGGTGGTGCTCATGGTGTTTGCAATCAATGAATCCAAAGGTCTACCGTTCGGCGCTTGCTCTTGAGACTGGCGCTGCCCAAGGCCAGTGCCCCCGTGCAAGGGCCGCCCCGCCGCACCGGGGGCGTCCCCCTCCCGACCCGCGCAGCGGGTCGAGAGAGGGGGAAGGCGCGCAGCGCCTCAGGGGGTGAAACCTCTACTACGCCGCGACGAACTCATTCCACTTCTGCACCATGTAGTTGTTCTCGTCCATCAGCGCGTTCCAGCAAGCGATGCCGCCCATGCGCGACTCGTAGCTGCCGCCGTCGCGCACTGCACCGGCCTTGGCGAGCACGTCGCCATTGGGGCTCTTGATGTCCTGCGTGGCAGGCTTGCCTTCCATCCAGTAGGCCCACTCGTAGGCTTCCATCTTGGACTTGGCGGTCTCCAGCACGGCGCTGTAGTAGCCCTGGCGGTTCAGGTAGGCACCGGCCCAGCCGTCGAGGAACCAGTTGATGAACTCGTAGGCGCCATCGAGCTTGCGGCCGCTCAGCGTGGCGGGCAGGCCAAAGCCGGCGGCCCAGGCGCGATAGCCTTCCTTCAGGGGCTGGAAGTTGCAGGCGATGCCCTTGGTGCGCACGGCCGTCACAGCCGGGCTCCACATCGACTGGATCACCACCTCGCCCGATGCCATCAGGTTCACCGACTCGTTGAAGTCCTTCCACAGCGCGCGGAACTGGCCCTGCTTCTTGGCCTCGATCAGGGTCTTGATCGTGAGATCAATCTCCTTCTTGGTCATGTTGCCCTTGTCGGGGTACTTGTAGATGCCCATGGCCTCGACCACCATGGCGGCGTCCATGATGCCGATGGAGGGGATGTTCAAAATCGCGGTCTTGCCCTTGAACTCGGGGTTGAGCAGCTCGGCCCATGAGTTGATGGGGCGCTTGATCAGGTCGGGGCGGATGCCCAGCGTGTCGGCGTTGTACACGGTGGGGATCAGGCTCATGAACTGCGTGGGCGCAGTCGCGAACTTCTTGGATTTTTCGCCTTCCAGGTAGATCACCTTCTTGGGTGCGGTGCCCTGGTCGCCCACGGCTTTGCCAGCCACCTGGCCGGTGGTGAACAGCGTGGTGATCTTGTCGGCGTTCTTGATACGCTTGGTGTCGATGCCCTTCAGGTTGCCCGTGGGCACGATCTTTTTCAGCGAGAAGTACTCGGTGTCGATCAGGTCGAAACTGTTGGGCGCGGTCACGGCGCGCTTGGTCACGTCGTCCGTGGTCACGGCCACGTACTGGATCTCGATGCCGGTGTCGGCCTTGAACTTCTCGGCAATCGCCTTGTCCTGGTTCACCGCCGTGCCCAGGTAGCGCAGCACGATCTTTTCCTGCGAATGCACGGCCGGGAACATGCCAGCGGCCAGGATGCCCGCCGTGCCCTTGAGCAACGAGCGGCGCGCCACTCCAGTGGCATCGGAGAAAACAACAGGGGAATCAGCACGGGAAGCATCGGACATGGGAAAACTCCTTGGGTTGCGGAAGGGGACGGGTGAAAAAGAGGGGACGTGGCGGCGCGGTCAGGCGGCGACGGCCATGGCGGGAGCGGGCACAGACAGCGGGTGCGCCTGGTCGGGCGTCCAGTGCAGTTGCACGCCCTGCCCCACCTGGTAGGGCTGCGCAGCAAAGGCGGCCTCGGACACCATCACCGAATACGCCGCCGTGGCGTTGGCCGACAAGGCCACGCCCTGCTTTTGCAGGCCCAGCAGCACGTAGGTGCCCTGGTACTCCACGTCGGTCACCACGGCCTGCATGCGCTGGGCGCCCCAGGGCAATTCGGCACTGGCGGGGGCGATCTGCAGATGGTCGGTGCGCACGCCGACCTTGCCTTCGGGCGTGTCGATCACGTTGTGCCCGCCCATGAAGCGCGCCACGAATTCGCTGGCGGGCCGGTTGTAGACCTCGTGCGGGCTGCCCACCTGCTCGATCACGCCGTGGTTCATCACCACCATGGTGTCGGCCAGGGCCATGGCCTCTTCCTGGCTGTGGGTCACATGGATAAAGGTCAGGCCCAGCTCCTTTTGCCAGCGGCGCAGTTCGGCACGCATCTGGATGCGCAGGAAGGGGTCGAGGGCGGACAGTGGCTCATCCAGCAGCAGCACGCGCGGCTGCGTGATGAGAGCCCGTGCCAGCGCCACGCGCTGCTGCTGCCCGCCTGAGAGTTCTGCCGGTTTGCGTTCGGCCAGATGGCCCAGGGCCACGCGCTCCAGCAGGTCGCGCGCCTTGGCCTGGCGCTCGGCCTTGGCCACGCCTTTCATCTTGAGACTGAAGGCCACGTTATCGAGCGCCGAGAGGTGCGGGAACAGCGCAAAGCTCTGGAACATCATGGCCGTGCCGCGCGCGGCGGCGGGCAGGTCGGTGATGTTGCGGTTCTCCAGCAGGATGTCGCCGCTGGTCACCGACTCGTGCCCCGCAATCATGCGCAAGGTGGTGCTCTTGCCGCAGCCCGAGGGCCCCAGCAGGCAGCAGTAGCTGCCATTGGCGATGCGCAGGTTGATGGCATCCACGGCAGGCTTGCCGCTGGCATAGCGCTTGGTGAGCGCGATGATTTCGATGGCGGCGGGGGTAGGCGCAGGGTGGGTGCTTTGCATGGGGTATGCCCTACGCAAAGCCCATGCCAACTTTGTACACAATGCTTTAGTCACATTGCATACAAAATGCACCAACACGGCGCAGATTGCCGCCCCATACCGATTCTCAGCCGTGCTGGCCCCTGCCCCACCCCGGGCAAACCATGCACCGAAACAGAGCTGGGCCTTCCAAGTGCGTGGCTATACTGGCTTCGCATCTGAAACAATTTCTTACGTCAGCGCACTCATCCCCCCTTCTCCTGCCTGCCGCATGACGAACCTCGACCCGCGCTCCATGATCGCCCTGGCGGGCTTCATGTCTGCCGTCATGGCCATGGTGCTGCTGTTCATGCGGCGGCACTACCCGCCCAGCATTCGCGGTGTGGGGGGCTGGGCGGCGGCGCCGCTGCTATGGCTGCTGTCCACCGTGCTGTTTGGCGCGCGCGGCGCCATCCCTGACTGGCTGGGCCTGGTGCTGGCCAACCAGCTGCTGGTGCTGGGCTCGGTCACCTACTACATGGGCACGCGACAGTTCATGGGCCAGCCCGCCACCTGGCGCACCTGGAACTGGGTGATGGCGGGCACAACGGTCGTGTTTGCCTGGCTGACCTACGGGTGGCCCAACTATGCGGTGCGGGTGGGGTTTTTCACCGTGGTGATGGGCGTGTTGTACGCCGCGCAGTTGCGCTTCATGCTGCGCCACGGCGGACGCAATTTCCCCGTGCGGCTGGTGGAGGTGATGCTGGGCCTGCACATGCTGGTGCTGGGGATGCGGCTGGGGTCTATCCTGGCTGGGCATGCAGGCAACGACCTGATGGAGCCATCGCTGTTCCAGACCCTGTACATCGGTGCCTATGCGCTCACCGTGCTGATGTTGTCCATTGGCGCGGTGCTGATGGCCACAGACCGCTTGCGCACCGAGCTGGAGCATCTGGCCACCTATGACTCGCTGACCCAAACCCTCAACCGCCGTGCCTTGCTGCAGCGCTGCGAGGACGAGCTGGAGCGTGCGCAGCGCTACGGCGGCGGTCCGTCCATCATGATGGTGGACCTGGACAACTTCAAGGCGGTGAACGACACGCGCGGCCACCAGCACGGCGATGCGGTGCTGGTGCACTTTGCCGAGCGCACCCGCCAGGTGCTGCGTCGCGCCGACCGCCTGGGCCGCTATGGGGGTGAGGAATTCCTGGTGCTGCTGCCGGGAGCCGACGCCCAGGCCGCCCTGGGTGTGGCCCAGCGCATCCACGCCACGCTGGCCACGGGCCACCCGCTGGACTGCGAGGTGAGCATCGGGCTGACCAGCTGGACCGGGCCACAAGAAACCCTGGACGCCATGCTCTCCCGCGCTGACGCCGCCCTCTACCGCGCCAAGGAAGAAGGCCGCAACCGCACTGTGGTGGGCTGAAATCTCTTCCAGTACGGCGACTCAGGCCGTCTGCGTGGCCACACCGGCCGATTCAAAACTCGCCATCTCGCGCAGCACGGCACAGGCCGATTGCAGCAACGGCCAGGCCAGCGCCGCGCCCGAGCCCTCGCCCAGGCGCAAGCCCAGGTCCAGCAGAGGCTCGGCCTGCATCTGCTCCAGCATCAGGCTATGGCCCCGTTCGCCCGAGCGATGGGCAAACACACAGCGCTGCAGCACCTGCGGCG
>NZ_JADHVT010000100.1 GCF_016783915.1 Acidovorax sp. | reverse complement strand
GCCATCGATTCCAGCAACAACGCCGACCTGCGGGAGCAGGCGGCCGTGGTGCCTGCCTACAAGCACCCCGGCAAGAACTGGCGCCTCAAGCGTGGTGCGGTGCCCCAGTGGTACAAGGCCCGCAGTGGTGTGCGCACCAAGGCACAGTCTGGCGCAGCCCGCGTAGCACGTTACCGCCCCCAAAAATTCCACTGACGCAGCCTGCGGCGCCCCGTGCGCTGCATGGGCGGCCCTGACGCCCACGAAAACCCACCATGTCCGAAACCCCCACCAAAGAAGACGAACTGGCCGGCACCGAGCAGCCGTTCGTACAGCACCTCATGGAGCTGCGCGACCGGCTGGTCAAGGCCATGATCGCCATCGCCATTGCGGCAGCGATCCTGTTCTTCTTCCCGGGCCCCGGCGCGTTGTACGATTTTCTGGCCGCCCCCCTGGTGGCCCACCTCCCCAAAGGGGCCACGCTGATCGCCACCTCGGTGATCTCGCCGTTCATGGTGCCGCTCAAGATTTTGCTGATGTCGGCATTCCTGCTGGCACTGCCTTTTGTGTTGTGGCAGATCTGGGCTTTTGTAGCCCCTGGCCTGTATTCGCACGAGAAAAAGCTGGTGCTGCCGCTGGTGGTCTCCAGCACGTTGCTGTTCTTCATCGGGGTGGCGTTTTGCTACTACCTGGTCTTTGGCCAGGTGTTCGCCTTTATCCAGAGCTTTGCACCCAAGAGCATCACGGCCGCGCCTGACATCGAGGCCTATCTGAGTTTTGTGCTGTCCATGTTCCTGGCGTTCGGCTTGGCCTTTGAGGTGCCGATTGCTGTGGTGGTGCTGGCCCGCATGGGCATCGTGAGCGTGCAAAAGCTGCGCGAGTTTCGCGGCTACTTCATCGTGCTGGCCTTTGTGGTGGCAGCCGTCGTGACGCCACCCGATGTGGTGTCGCAGCTGTCGCTGGCCGTGCCCATGTGCCTGCTGTACGAGGTGGGTATCTGGGCCGCCCAGATCTTCATCAAGCACACCAAGGCGCCCGAAGAGCCCGGGGAATCCGCTTCCGCATCCTGACCGACCAGCCCCGCACTTTGGCGGGCTGCAGCGGGGTGGATGCGCAAATCGCGTCCGGGGAACTCCGCTTGGGCGATGAGAAAGAAAAATCAATAAAAAGCGCTGCAAGCGCTAGTGCAATATGCGCTTGCAGCTATGTTTTTTATAGTGCTGTGTGGGGGCGGCACGTCAGTGGGCGTAACACTGCTCGCCCGCACCGGCGCCCTTCCTGTCTGCCTGCCTGTGCTTCACCCCAGCTTGACCCTGCAAGAGGGGTATCAAGGCCGCCGACTTTTGCCGGTCTCACCCTACGCTCTGCCGCTTCTGTGACGGCCCGCCCCCGGCGGTGAAGAGGCCGATCCGAGGCTGCGAGAGTATCAGCGCCTCACATTGCGCTGAGGTCGGGGGCGTACGCCCGGGTTGATGCTCAGTTCGACCCGCTTGTCGGCCCGCTGCACATCGAACGCCGCAGCCTGGCCCGGCTTGAGTGCCGCCACGGCTGTCAGCAGCTGTGACACATTGCTCACGGTCTTTCCATCCACCTGCACGATCACGTCACCGGGCCGCATGCCGGCCTGTGCGGCGGGGCCGTCCTGCAGCACGCCGGTGATGATCACGCCCTCGGTGGCCTTTTTCACGCCAAAGGTTTCTGCCAGTTCGGGCGACAGCTCATTGGGCTCGACGCCAATCCAGCCGCGTGTGACCTGGCCGTCCTTGACGATGCCGTCCAGCACCATGCGGGCTGTGGAGACCGGAATGGCAAACCCGATGCCCATGCTGCCGCCCGAGCGCGAGTAGATCGCGGTGTTGATGCCCATGAGGTTGCCGTTCACATCCACCAGCGCACCGCCCGAATTGCCAGGGTTGATGGCAGCGTCAGTCTGGATGAAGTTTTCAAACGTGTTGATGCCCAGCTGACTGCGGCCCAGTGCGCTCACGATGCCGCTGGTCACGGTCTGCCCCACGCCGAAGGGGTTGCCAATGGCCAGTACCTGGTCGCCCACGTCCAGTGCGTCGGAGTTGCCCAGGACGATGACGGGCAGCTTGTCCAATTCGATCTTGAGGATGGCCAGGTCAGTGTCGGGGTCGGTGCCGATCACACGCGCACGGGCGCGGCGGCTGTCGGTGAGGGTGACTTCGATCTCGTCAGCACCTTCCACCACGTGGTTGTTGGTCAGGATGTAGCCATCGGGGCTGACGATCACGCCGCTGCCCAGACCCGCCTGCGCCTGACTGCCCTGGTCGCCAAAGAAGAACTGGAACCAGGGGTCGTTGCTGCGGGGGTGGCGCACTTCCTTGCTGGTGTTGATGCTGACCACGGCTGGCGCGGCCTTGCGCGCTGCGCCGCTGAAGCTGCCCGCTGCGGGCTGCGACGGGGGTGTGGCGGGCGCCTCCAGCAGCGCAATGCCCGCCCCGGAGCGTGTGGTACCCCGGCCCAGCCATTCGGGCTGGAGCGTGGCGACAACAAAGTAGGCCGCAACGAGGACCGTCACGGACTGGGAAAAGAGGAGCCAAATGCGCTTCATGGTGTCTTGGGGTGACTGAGGGGAAGGACTCAGAGAGGAACAGTTGCCGTGTTGGGCAGCTCGCCAACGATTGTCGCTGAACCGCCGTCCCAGTCGTGCGCAAGAGCCGTGCGCCGGTGGAAAACTGGCTGCGGAGTGATATTTGGTGGCTGTGAATTTTTTTTCACGGTCTTTGCAGGTTTCGTCATGGATCGGATGGTGGAAACCCTGTAGGGCTGGCTGCCGCCATGCCGACAATGAAATTGCAACAAAAGATTGCATCAACATCACGGAGACATTCATGACGCATAGCAACACCCCACGCCGTCGCAGCCTGCTCAAAGGCGCCGCCGTCGCTGCAGGCGCATTGAGCGCGCCCATGGTCGCCACCGCGCAGACAACGAGTCTGCGCTTTCAGAGCACCTGGCCGGCCAAGGACATCTTCCACGAGTACGCACAGGATTTCGCGAAGAAGGTGAACGACATGGCGGGCGGGCGCCTCAAGATTGAGGTGTTGCCAGCCGGGGCGGTGGTGCCTGCGTTCCAGTTGCTCGAAGCCGTAGGCAAGGGCACGCTCGACGGCGGCCACGGTGTGGTGGCCTACCACTATGGCAAGAACTCTGCGCTGGCGCTGTGGGGCTCTGGCCCGGCTTTTGGCATGGACCCGAACATGGTGCTGGCATGGCACAACTACGGCGGTGGCAAGGCGTTGCTGGAAGAGATCTACAAGAGCCTTAACCTGGACGTGGTTTCGTACCTGTATGGCCCCATGCCCTCGCAGCCGTTTGGCTGGTTCAAAAAACCCATCGCCAAGGTCGAAGACATGAAGGGCGTGAAGTTCCGCACCGTGGGGTTGGCGGTCGACATGTACACCGAGATGGGGGCGGCGGTGAACCCTCTGCCTGGCGGCGAAATCGTTCCTGCGCTGGATCGGGGGCTGATTGACGGGGCTGAGTTCAACAACGCGTCGTCCGACCGGGTCCTGGGCTTTCCCGATGTGGTCAAGAACTGCATGCTGCAAAGTTTTCACCAAAGTGGCGAGCAGTTCGAAATCCTGTTCAACAAGGGCAAGCTCAACGCCTTGCCTGCCGAACTCAAGGCGATCGTCGATTACGCCGTGCAGGCGGCCAGTGCAGACATGAGCTGGAAGGCCATTGAGCGCAATTCAAAGGACTACGACGAACTCAAGAAACAGGGCGTCAAGTTCTACAAGACCCCCGATGCCATCCTGCGTGCCCAGCTGGCGGCCTGGGACAAGATCATTGTCAAGAAGGGCGACGAGAACCCGCTGTTTAAGAAGATCCTGGAGTCGCAAAAGGCTTTTGCCCAGCGTGCAGGGCAATGGCAGAACGATTACATGGTGGACTTCAAGATGGCCTACAACCATTACTTTGGCAAGGGGGCCAAGAAGGCATAGGCCATTGCAGTGCATCTAGGGCGCCTACAGGCAGCAGCCTTCAGGCGCCTTTTTTCTGTCCCGAAATAAGTAAGCCATGCAAAAACTACTACTCACCATCGACCGGACATCTACCTGGTTTGGCAAGGCCTGCGCCTGGAGTGTGGTCGGCCTCACGCTGCTGATCACCTGGGAGGTTTTCTCACGCTACGTCCTCAACAAGCCCCATGCCTGGGTGCTGGATGCCCAGATCATGCTGTACGGCGTGCTGTTCATGACCGCGGGCGCCTACACGCTGGCCAAGAGCGGCCACGTGCGCGGTGACGTGCTCTACGGTTTCTTCTCGCCGCGCACGCAGGCCTGGGTCGATCTGGTGCTGTACATCCTGTTCTTTCTGCCCGGCATCATTGCGCTGACCTATGCGGGCTGGTTCTTTTTTCAGGATTCGCTCGCCATGCGTGAACAGACGTTCAATGCGGACCCGTTGCCGGTGTACCCGTTCAAGTTTGTGGTTCCCCTGGCAGGAGCATTTTTGCTGCTTCAAGGGGTGGTGGAAATCATCCGCTGCGTGATCTGTATTCGTACTGGGGCGTGGCCGAATCGTGAGGAGGATGTCGAAGAGGTCGATGTCGACAAGCTCAAGCAGATGGTGCATGTCAAAGACGCCGATATCGAAGCGCTGGACCGCCTCGTTCCGCAGAAAGGTGGCCAGTGATGAAGATTCGCAAAGAGCTGTATTTCGGCTTCACCCTGATGGGACTGATCGTCATCGCGGCCCTCGCGATGGTGTTCAGTGTGGACAAGATGACCAACGGCCATTACGGCCTGCTCATGCTGTCGCTGGTGGTGGTGGCCATCATGCTGGGCTTTCCAACGGCCTTCACGCTCATGGGGATGGGCATCCTGTTCGCGTTTTTTGCCTACCATTCCGGCGACCAGACGGCGGCCGGGGCGCTCAAGCAGACGCTTGACCTGATGGTGCAGCGCGCGTTCTCGGTCATGGGCAACGACGTGCTGATTTCGATCCCGCTGTTCGTGTTCATGGGGTACCTTGTTGAACGCGCCAACCTGATCGAAAAGCTGTTCCATAGCCTGCATCTCGCACTGGCGCGTGTGCCCGGGTCGCTGGGCGTCGCTACGCTCGTGACCTGCGCGGTGTTCGCCACCGCCACAGGCATCGTCGGCGCTGTGGTCACGCTCATGGGGTTGCTGGCGCTGCCGCAGATGTTGCGGGCTGGTTATGACGTGCGCCTGTCTGCTGGCGCAATCACAGCGGGGGGGTGCCTGGGCATTCTGATTCCCCCTTCGGTACTGCTGATCGTCTATGGCGCCACCGCTGGAGTGTCGGTGGTGCAGTTGTATGCGGGGGCGTTCTTCCCCGGCATCATGCTGGCAGGCCTGTACATCGTTTACGTGATTATCATGGCCAAAATCAGGCCTGACTGGGCGCCGCCGCTCACCCCTGAGCAACGTGCGGTCCCGCTGCCTGCTGGCCTCAAGTCCATTGGTGCCTCGTCCGACGGCTGGGCCCTGGGTAGCTTGGTCAGTGCATTGAAGGGGTCTCGTAACCGGGGCGTCTCCACCCGCTATCTGCTCGGTCAGCTGGGCATCGCATTGCTGCCCGCCATCCTGTTTGCCGTGGTCGCAGTGGCAAGTTACCAGAACGCGACCCGCGTGGTGGTGGAGGAGGCCTACACCGAATTGCAGGCCATGGGTTCGGGCGCCAATGAAGACACATCGTCTGGCGCAGGTCTGGCAGAGCCAGAAGGCTCTGGCCTGGCTGAACCCCCTGTGGCTGACGCGGTAACCGAACCCCCAGGGGCCGAGACTGCGGCACAGAACACTACAGGCTCTGTGGCAGAGCCTCCCGCTGCTGCAAGCAATACGGCCCCTGCTGCTGCTGGGGAGGCTGCCACCGCCAAACCCGCATCCACCGGTTTCTGGATCGGGCTGGGTATTGGCGCGCTGGCCCTGGCTGTCTTCTATGCCATCCTGACCTACGCCCGGCTGGAAGTGTTCAAGATGCTTTTGTCCAGCTTCTTCCCGCTGCTGGTGCTGATCCTTGCGGTGTTGGGTTCCATCGTGTTTGGGCTGGCCACCCCCACCGAGGCGGCTGCGGTGGGAGCGTTTGGCGGATTCGTGTTGGCGGCTGCCTACCGGCAGCTCACATTCGGGGTGGTCAAGGAGTCGGTGTTCCTGACCGCCAAGACCAGTGCCATGGTGTGCTGGCTGTTCGTGGGCTCTGCGATCTTCTCGGCCGCGTTTGCGCTGCTGGGCGGGCAAGAGCTGGTCGAGCAGTGGGTGCTGAGCATGAACCTCACCAAGACCCAGTTCCTGGTGCTGTCGCAGGTCATCATTTTCATCCTGGGCTGGCCACTCGAGTGGACCGAGATCATCGTGATCTTCATGCCCATATTCATCCCTTTGCTCGACAACTTTGGGGTGGACCCCTTGTTCTTTGGCTTGCTGGTGGCGCTGAACCTGCAGACTGCCTTCTTGAGCCCACCGGTGGCCATGAGTGCTTTTTACCTGAAGGGCGTGGCTCCCAAGCACGTGACGCTCAACCAGATTTTTGCGGGCATGTTGCCTTTCATGGGTATCCAGGTGCTGGCGATCATCCTGCTGTACATGTTCCCCGGCATCGGCTTGTGGCTGCCTGAGGTGCTCTACAAGTAAGCGCGTTTCGCAACGAGCGTGCGCGCGGCAGTCCAACGGCCGTGTGCGACCATCACTCAAGGCGCTCTGGTAGCGCCTTGTTTTTTTGGGGCCACTGCGCGTCCGACCACAATAGGGGTATGACTTCCAACCGCAACGACCCTGATCCTGTCTCCCGGAACGCATTGCACGAGGCGTTCAACGCACTGTTGCAGCCCCATCTGTTCAAAGACTACGGCCCCAACGGCCTGCAGGTCGAGGGCAAGGCCGAGATCCGGCGTGTGGTCAGCGGCGTCACCGCCAGCCGCGCGTTAATTGAAGCCGCCATTGCCGCGCAGGCCGACGCCATTTTTGTGCACCATGGCCTGTTCTGGCGCGGGCAGGACGGCCGTGTGACCGGCTGGATGAAGCAGCGGCTGCAGCTGCTGCTGGCACACGACATCAACCTGTTTGCCTACCACCTGCCGCTCGATGCCCATGCCGAGTTGGGTAACAACGCGCAGCTGGGGCGCGTGCTGGGCTTGGCAGCCGATGCGCGGTTTGGCGAGCAGAACCTGGGCTTTGCAGCGCCTGCGGCGTTTGAAAATGTCCAGGCCCTGGCCGACCATGTCGCCAACGCGCTGAGGCGCCCTGTGACGCTGGTGCCGCCAAGCGATGCTGGTGGTGTGGCTGCTGTGCAGCGCCCCGTGCGTCGCGTGGCATGGTGCACGGGCGGTGCGCAAGGATATTTCGAGTCGGCCATCGCCGCAGGGGCTGACGTTTTCATCACTGGCGAAATCTCCGAGCCCCAGGCGCATCTGGCGCGCGAGATGGGTGTGGGTTTCATTGCGGCCGGGCACCATGCCACCGAGCGCTATGGCGCGCCTGCGGTGGCGGCCCATGTGGCAGGGCTGTGGGGGCTGAGCCACCAGTTCATCGAAATCGACAATCCCGCGTAACCCACCGCACCCCGCTGTACTGCTGTCAGCTGACGTAGGTTGCTCACATATTCATAGCTGGTAGCGCATGGATAACTAGCGCTACCGGCACATTCGGCCTTAAACCCGTAAAGCCCATGCAATCCATGCAACCCATTGCCATCACCCAGGGTGACCCTGCCGGAATCGGCCCCGAGATTGTGGCCAAGGCCTTTCGCGATGCGCCTGACCAGCTACGCCACTGCTTTGTGGCCGGTAACGTGGCCACTTTGCGGCGCGCTGCGGAAGTCATTGCGCGCCCCGGCATGCCCAGTTTGCCTGTGGCGCAGATCCACTCACCGGGCGAGGCAGTGGGTATGCCCCCCCGTTGTATGCCCGTGTTTCCATTGTCTGGTATCCCTGGCCCTCAGCCCTGGGGTCAGATCAGTGCAGCGGCGGGCCGTGCTGCGGCCGACAGCGTGGTCTGGGCGGCGCGTGCAGCCCTGCGTGGGGAAATTGCGGCACTGGTGACGGCCCCGTTGCACAAGGAGGCGCTGTCGGCGGCGGGGGTGGATTTCCCGGGGCACACGGAGCTTTTGCAGGCAGAGGCCGCCGCGCACCAGGGCGTGCCGCTGGACCGGATGCCGGTGCGCATGATGCTGGCGAATGACGAACTGCGCACCGTGCTCGTCAGCATTCACGTGTCGCTGCGCGATGCCATTGCGGCGGTGACGGAGGACAACGTGCTGCAGACGCTGCGCATCACCCACACCGCGCTGCAGCGCAGCCTGGGCCGTGTGCCCCGCATGGGTGTGGCAGGGTTGAACCCCCATGCGGGCGAGGGCGGTCTGTTCGGCCGCGAGGAGCTGGAGGTGATCTCCCCGGCCATCGCAGCGGCGTATGCGCAGGGGCTGGATGTGCACGGCCCGTTTGCACCGGACACGGTGTTCATGCGCGCGCGCAGCACCCCGCAGCGCGCAGGCGAGTTTGACGTGGTTATCGCGATGTACCACGACCAGGGCTTGATTCCGGTGAAGTACCTGGGGGTGGAAAAGGGCGTGAACGTGACCCTGGGCCTGCCGCTGGTGCGTACCAGCCCGGACCATGGCACAGCGTTTGACATTGCTGGGAAAGGCATTGCAGATGCTTCCAGCCTGGTCGAGGCGGTGCGAATGGCGCGTGCGCTGTGTGGATGAGGTGGCGGCTGCAGCCTTGAAACCAAGCGCTGATCGATATCAAATGAATCGTTCAAACATGAGCGCCAGGCTGGTGGCTCAGTCGTGCGAGCAGGCGGCACAAAAACCGACGCCACCGGCGGCTGGCAGTGCCAGCGCAGCTGTGGCGTTTCTTTTTGTGCGGCCAGAAATGCCGCGTCCCCGGGGCGTTACTTCTTCAGGCTGTCGCGAATTTCGCGCAGCAGCACGATGTCTTCAGGCGGGGCGACAGGCGCAGCCGGTTCGGCAGCAGGGGCTTCTCGCTTGAGGCGGTTGATCTGCTTGATCATCATGAAGATGATGAACGCCAGGATCACAAAGTTGACCGCCACAGTCAGGAAGTTGCCATAGGCAAACACCGGTACGCCAGCTTTTTTGAGGGCATCGAGTGTGGTGCCCGTGCCTGGAGGCACATTGCCCAGCACGATGAACAGGTTGGAGAAGTCGAGCTTGCCGAAGACCAGCCCCACCACCGGCATGATCAGGTCCGCTACCACCGAATCCACGATCTTGCCAAATGCACCCCCAATGATGACGCCCACCGCGAGGTCAATCACATTGCCCTTGACCGCGAACTCCCTGAACTCTTGCATCATTCCCATCTTGTTGCTCCTTGTAAAACGGTGATGGGGGAGTATTGCCCGGTTCGCACCCCTGTCAAGCCAGCAAACCACTTGTAAATAACCATTTTCACTCCGCTACAATTCGCGGTTGACCCCAATCTAGCGATGTTCATCGAGGATCCCCATGAGTGACACTCCAATCGACTCCAGCAAGCGGACGTGGATCATCACGTCAGCATGTGCTGGTGCGGTGGGCGGCGTGGCAACCGCCGTTCCTTTCGTGAGTACTTTCCAGCCCTCAGAGCGTGCCAAAGCCGCTGGTGCTGCTGTCGAGGTGGATATCTCCGCCCTCAAACCTGGAGAAAAGGTCACTGTGGAGTGGCGCGGCAAGCCCGTCTGGATCATCAAGCGTACCCCCGAGCAGCTGGCTGAGTTGCCCAAGCTCGACGGCCAGCTCGCCGATCCCAAGTCGGAGCGCAAGCCCGCCGAACTCACGCCCGAGTACGCACGCAACGAGGCGCGCTCGATCAAACCAGAAATTTTTGTGGGTGTGGGCATCTGCTCGCACTTGGGTTGCTCGCCGTCGGACAAGTTCCAGCCCGGTGCACAGCCTTCGCTGCCCGACGACTGGAAGGGCGGCTTCCTGTGCCCTTGCCACGGCTCCACGTTCGACATGGCGGGCCGCGTCTTCAAGAACAAGCCTGCACCCGACAACCTCGAGGTGCCTCCGCACATGTACCTGTCCGATACGCGCCTCGTGATCGGTGAAGACAAGAAGGCTTGACGGAGAACGACATGGCCCACGAATTCAAAGAAATCTCGCCGAACGCCTCCGCAGGCGCCAAGGTCACCAACTGGTTCGAGAACCGGTTCCCGACGGCCTTTGACGCCTACAAGGTGCACATGTCGGAGTACTACGCTCCGAAGAACTTCAACTTCTGGTACATCTTCGGTTCGCTGGCACTGGTCGTGCTGGTGATCCAGATCGTGACCGGCATCTTCCTGGTGATGCACTACAAACCCGATGCCAACTTGGCGTTCGCATCGGTTGAGTACATCATGCGTGATGTGCCCTGGGGCTGGCTGATCCGCTACATGCACTCCACAGGCGCCTCGGCGTTCTTTGTGGTGGTGTACTTGCACATGTTCCGTGGCCTCATCTACGGCAGCTACCGCAAGCCTCGCGAGTTGGTCTGGATCTTCGGTTGCGCCATCTTCCTGTGCCTGATGGCCGAGGCTTTCATGGGCTACCTGCTGCCCTGGGGCCAGATGTCGTACTGGGGCGCCCAGGTGATCGTGAACCTGTTTGCCGCCATTCCCTTTATCGGTCCTGATCTGGCACTGCTGATCCGCGGTGACTATGTGGTGGGCGATGCTACGCTGAACCGCTTCTTCAGCTTCCACGTGATCGCTGTGCCTCTGGTGCTGCTGGGCCTGGTGGTGGCGCACTTGCTGGCGCTTCATGATGTGGGCTCCAACAATCCCGACGGCGTGGAAATCAAAGGTCCCAAGGCTCCCAAAGACGCCAACGGCAAGCCGCTCGATGGTGTGCCCTTCCACCCCTACTACACGGTGCATGACATCTTCGCGCTGAGCATGTTCCTGATGGCATTCACGGCCGTGGTGTTCTTTGCACCTGAGTTCGGTGGTTACTTCCTCGAATACAACAACTTCATCCCTGCGGATCCGCTCAAGACGCCGCTGCACATTGCTCCGGTCTGGTACTTCACGCCGTTCTATTCGATGCTGCGCGCCATCACTACCGAAATGATGTACGTGCTCGTGCTGTGTGTGGTCGCCGGTGCTGGTTTTGGCGTGCTCAAGGCCAAGCTGCCCGGCTTCGTCAAGGCTGGCATCGCTGGTGCGGCCGTGGTGGTCATCGCCATGATGCTGTCCATCGACGCCAAGTTCTGGGGCGTGGTGGTGATGGGTGGCGCTGTGATCATTCTGTTCTTCCTGCCCTGGCTGGACCACAGCCCCGTCAAGTCGATCCGCTACCGTCCTGACTGGCACAAGTACCTGTACGGCGTGTTTGTGATCATCTTCCTGATCCTGGGTTACCTGGGTGTTCAGCCGCCATCGCCTGTCGGTGAGCGTGTGTCGCAAGTAGGCACCCTGTTCTACTTCGGCTTCTTCCTGCTGATGCCCTGGTGGAGCCGCATTGGTCAAACCAAGCCGGTGCCCGATCGCGTGACCTTTGTGGCGCACTGAGCCTGGAGATAACCACAATGAAAAAAATCATCCTCACGTTGATCGCCGCTGTGGGTCTTGTTGCTGGTGCTGCCCATGCTGCGGGTGGCGATACCATTGCCTGGGACAAGGCGCCCAACAAGACCAACGACTTGGCTTCGTTGCAAAACGGTGCCAAGGTGTTCGTGAACTACTGCCTGAGCTGTCACTCGGCGGCCTATATGCGGTTCAACCGCTTGCGCGACATCGGCCTGACTGAGCAGCAGATCAAGGACAACCTGTTGTTCACCACCGACAAGGTGGGTGAAACCATGAAGGCTTCGATCGATCCCAAGCAGGCCAAGGAATGGTTTGGCGCCAACCCCCCCGACCTGACCGTGATTGCACGCTCGCGTGCAGGCCATGCAGGCACCGGTGCGGACTATCTGTACACCTTCCTGCGCACGTTCTATCGTGACGACACCAAGGCCACGGGCTGGAACAACCTGGCTTTTCCTAACGCAGGTATGCCCCATGTGCTCTGGCAGCTCCAGGGCGATCGCCGCCCTGTGTTTGAAGAGCACGAGAGCCACGGCCACAAGATCCAGGTGTTCAAGGGCTGGGAGCAGATCAAGCCCGGCACGATGACGCCTTTGCAGTTCGATCAGAACATTGGCGATCTGGTGAACTACCTGCAGTGGATGGGTGAGCCCGCGCAAAACACCCGTTGGCGTGTAGGCGTCTGGGTGTTGATCTTCCTGGGTGTGTTCACCATCATTGCATGGCGCCTGAACGCTGCGTTCTGGAAGGACGTCAAGTAAACGCCAGATCCATCACCACCACCCCTCGGGGTGCCATTGGATTTATTACAGAGTGGGCGCTTTTGGCGTCCCACTCTTTTGATTTTTAGGAGCCTCCCACCATGATGGTGCTTTACTCGGGTACGACCTGTCCCTTCTCCCACCGCTGCCGTTTTGTCCTGTTCGAAAAAGGCATGGACTTTGAAATCCGCGATGTGGACCTGTACAACAAGCCCGAAGACATCAGCGTGATGAACCCGTATGGCCAGGTGCCCATCTTGGTCGAGCGCGACCTGATCCTGTACGAGTCGAACATCATCAACGAGTACATCGACGAGCGCTTCCCTCACCCGCAGCTGATGCCCGGTGACCCGGTGGATCGCGCCCGTGTGCGTCTGTTCCTGCTCAACTTCGAGAAGGAGCTGTTCGTGCATGTGAACACGCTCGAATCGCGTGCGACCAAGGGCAATGAGAAGGCATTGGAAAAGGCGCGCGCGCACATCCGTGACCGCCTGACGCAGCTGGCCCCGGTGTTCCTCAAGAACAAGTACATGTTGGGCGATAACTTCTCGATGCTGGACGTGGCCATTGCACCGCTGTTGTGGCGCCTCGACTACTACGGCATTGATCTGTCCAAGAACGCGGCGCCGCTGCTCAAGTACGCCGAGCGCATCTTCTCGCGCCCTGCTTACATTGAAGCGCTGACGCCGTCTGAAAAGGTCATGCGCAAGTAAGCAGCGGCCTGCAGACTTCCATCCTTCCATCGCCGCCGTAACACCGCCATCCATGACCGCACAGGAATCGACCTCTACGCGCCCCTATCTCATTCGTGCGCTGTACGAATGGTGCACCGACAACGGGCTGACGCCTTACGTGGCGGTGCGTGTGGACGATTCCGTGCAAGTGCCACGCGAGTACGTAAAGGATGGTGAGATCGTTCTGAACATCAGTTTTGATGCGACCAGTGCGCTGCAACTGGGCAATGAATTCATCGAATTCAAGGCCCGTTTTGGTGGCAAGCCCCGCGAAATCCTGGTGCCTGTGGGCCGTGTGATCGCCATTTACGCCCGCGAGAACGGTCAAGGCATGGCATTCCCGCCTCCGGTGGATCTGCTGTCTGCTGCTGAAGGAGCTCCCGCTGCGCTGTCCGTGGCTGCAGATCCCGCCGCAGTACAACCTGAAGAAGTTGCCGCTGCCGTGGCTGCCGAAGACCGTGTGGTGCAACTGGTGGGCGTGGAAGACGGCCACAAGGATGATGGCGGCGATGCACCCCGGCCGCCGCCTTCTCAGGGTGGAGCACGTCCCTCACTGAAACGCATCAAATAGCTGCGGTTTCAAATTTTGGGCGGTTTTTACGGGATAAAATACCGCCTTCGCCGGTTTAGCTCAGTTGGTAGAGCACCCGCCTTGTAAGCGGTAGGTCGTCAGTTCGATTCCGACAACCGGCACCATTTCTCTTGCTTTTTGCATTCCCTGGCACTGACGCTGGCCGTCAGGTTTGAACTTTCAGGCGAATCGCGTTAACCTCCCACCCCCGACTGCGCAGATGCGCCTGCAAAGCAGGCAGCAGTTGGCGTATTTTTGCCGCCGCAGCGTTGCTCTTGACCAGCAGGCACCAGCTGTCCCCGTCAATGGGGCCCGCCTGAACCGCTGGGCGCAATGCGGCGGGAATCAGCAATTCAATGGCCTTGAGCCGATCACTGGAGTCGCGTGTCAGCGCTGTGAGCTTTGCCAGCGTAGGGGATTCCTCACTGGCTTGCTGCAGGGTGACGGCGTAGTGGCGGCGATTCATGGTGTGGCGTCTTCGGGCTAGGAGTATGGGCAGTGCATTTGATTATCACGGACGCCAGACTGGCGCGCAGCCGGGCCATTCATTTGTCTGGCACGCGCCTGGTTCTGGCGGGGCTTGCTGTCTCGCTGTGCCTGATGGTGGTGGCAGCCGGGCTGTACCACTGGGTTTTTTTGAAAGGCGCGCGTGAAGGGTGGCCCATCGTGGGCTCGCTGGTGCGCCTTGTGGTCAAGGATGAGTTTGCCGAGCGTGACCGATTCATGCGCGCCAACCTCGATGCCATGGCCCGGCGTGTGGGCGAAATGCAGGCCCGCATGGTGCAGCTGGAGTCCCTCGGAGACCGTGTGCTGGGCCTAGCAGGCATGGCGCCAGCAGACATTCAGAAGCCGGACGCGCGCGGCGGAGCCCTGGTGAGTGCGCGCAACCTGTCCATGGAAGAGCTGCAGACCACCCTGGATGATCTGGAACGCCTGACCAACCAGCGTGTGGACCTGATGACAGTGCTGGAGTCCCGTCTGTTTGACCAGCACATCCGCAAGAAGATGATTCCCACCCATGCGCCTGTCACGGGGCGTGTCGCAGGTTCGGGTTTTGGCTGGCGTGTCGATCCCATCACGGGGCAATCGGCCTTGCACACCGGACTGGATTTCCAGGCCGACACCGGCACGCCCATCCTGGCTGCCGCTGGGGGCGTGGTCGTGACCCAGGAATTCCACCCCGCCTACGGCAACATGATTGAGGTGGACCATGGCAACCAGCTGGTGACGCGCTATGCCCACGCCTCGCGCGTCTTGGTCAAACAGGGCGACATCGTGCGCCGCGGGCAAAAGATTGCGGAGATCGGTACCACCGGTCGCTCGACCGGGCCGCATCTGCACTTTGAGGTGCTGGTACAGGGGGTTTTTCAGGACCCGCAGAAGTTTCTGAATGCGGGAGGGACGGCCACCAGTGCACAGGTAGCCGCAGTTCGTCCCTCTGCGCTGGCGGGACAGCCTGCCGCACCGGCACCGGGCAGGTAAAATCGCGGGTCCGGCGTTCTCTGCCCGCCGTTGCAATGCTTGCAATATCGGTCGCAGGACCCACCTGAACTCAATTCATCTTAGGGATTTCGGTCGCTTGGCGCGCTGGTTACAGCGGGACAAGCGGTCCTGTTCGCATGGCCACCAACTTCCTCACCAAAATATTCGGCAGCCGCAATGACCGGCTCCTCAAGCAGTACCGCAAGACGGTGACCCGCATCAATGCGATGGAGCCCGAGTACGAGAAGCTGTCGGACGAGCAGCTCCGGGCCAAGACGCAGGAGTTCAAGGACCGCGTGGCCAAGGGCGAGTCGCTGGACAACATCCTGCCTGAAGCCTTTGCCGTGGTGCGCGAGGGCTCCAAGCGCATCATGAAGATGCGGCACTTTGATGTGCAGCTGCTCGGTGGCATGGCGCTGCATTTCGGCAAGATCGCCGAAATGCGCACTGGCGAAGGCAAGACCCTGACCGCAACGCTGCCCGTGTATCTCAATGCCCTCTCGGGCAAGGGCGTGCATGTGGTGACGGTGAATGACTACCTCGCCAACCGCGATGCGCAGTGGATGGGGCGCCTGTACAACTTCCTGGGCCTCACTGTGGGTATCAACCTGCCCAACATGCCCCGTGAAGAAAAGCAGGCGGCGTACCGGGCCGACATCACCTACGGCACCAACAACGAGTACGGCTTCGATTATCTGCGCGACAACATGGTCTACGAGGCCGGTGACCGCGTGCAGCAGGGCCTGAACTTCGCCATCGTGGACGAGGTGGACTCCATCCTGATCGATGAAGCGCGCACGCCGCTCATCATCAGTGGTCAGGCCGAAGACCACACGGCAATGTACATCGCCATGAACAAGGTGGTGCCGTTGCTGGTGCGCCAGGAAGGCGAAGCTGACCCGCGCACCGGCGAAGGTGTCACCAAGCCCGGCGACTTCACGCTGGACGAAAAGACCCACCAGGTGTTCCTGACGGAGCAAGGCCACGAGAGCGCCGAGCGCATCCTCGCCAGCCACGGCCTGATCGCCGAAGACGCCTCGGTGTACGACCCGGCCAACATCACGCTGATGCACCACCTGTATGCAGCGCTGCGGGCCAACCACCTGTACCACCGTGACCAGCACTATGTGGTGCAGAACGGTGAAATCGTCATCGTGGACGAGTTCACCGGCCGCCTGATGTCGGGCCGCCGCTGGAGCGAAGGCCTGCACCAGGCTGTGGAAGCCAAGGAAGGCGTGAATATCCAGGCTGAGAACCAGACACTGGCTTCCATCACCTTCCAGAACTATTTCCGCCTGTACAACAAGCTCGCCGGCATGACCGGTACGGCCGATACAGAGGCCTATGAGTTCCAGGAGATCTATGGCCTGGAAACCACCGTCATCCCGCCCAACCGTCCCAGCAAGCGCGACGACCAGCTGGACCGCGTGTACAAGACCACACGCGAGAAGTACGAAGCCGCCATCAAGGACATCCGCGAATGCCACGAGCGCGGCCAGCCCGTGCTGGTGGGTACGACGTCGATCGAGAACTCCGAAATCATCGACCAGCTGCTGAACAAGGAAGGGCTGCCGCACCAGGTGCTCAATGCCAAGCAGCACGCCCGGGAGGCCGACATCGTGGCCCAGGCCGGACGCGAAGGCATGATCACCATCGCCACCAACATGGCTGGGCGTGGCACCGACATCGTGCTGGGCGGCAACATCGAGAAGGATGTGGCTGCGATTGAAGCCGACGAATCCCTGACCGAATCCGAGCGCGCGGGCAAGGTAGCCGCGCTGCGCGAGCAGTGGAAGGTGGACCACGAGAAGGTCAAGGCGCTGGGTGGCCTGCGCATTATTGCCACCGAGCGCCATGAGTCGCGCCGCATTGACAACCAGCTGCGTGGCCGCTCGGGCCGCCAGGGCGATCCCGGGTCCTCGCGTTTCTACCTGAGCCTGGACGATTCGCTCATGCGCATCTTCGCGGGCGACCGCGTCAAGGCGATCATGGACCGCCTGAAGATGCCCGATGGCGAAGCCATTGAAGCGGGCATCGTTACGCGCAGCATCGAGTCGGCCCAGCGCAAGGTGGAGGCCCGCAACTTCGACATCCGCAAGCAGTTGCTGGAGTACGACGATGTGGCCAACGATCAGCGCAAGGTGATCTACCAGCAGCGCAACGACATCCTGGACGCGTCTGACCTGTCGGATGTGATTGCGGCCATGCGCGAAGACTGCATGACCGATCTGGTGCGCCAGTATGTGCCTGCCGAATCGGTGGAAGAGCAGTGGGATCTGGCCGCGCTGGAAAAGGCGCTCGCAGAAGAATGGCAGGTGCCGATCGCGCTGCAGCAGGAAGTGCAGGGCGCCAATGCAATCACCGACGACGAAATCCTGGACAAGGTCTTGCAGGCCGCGCACGCTGCCTTCAATGCCAAGGTCGAGCAGGTGGGCCGCGAGAACTTCACGCAGTTTGAGCGTGTGGTGCTGCTGCAGAACTTTGACTCCAACTGGCGCGATCACCT
>NZ_JADHVT010000021.1 GCF_016783915.1 Acidovorax sp. | reverse complement strand
GCAGAGCCTTCAGGGATGTCCCACGCCATGTCCGTGGAATGGACTGGGTGCTGCGCAAGGTGGGTGCCCGTGGTGGCGTCGGCCGCCAGCTCCAGCGCCTGCACCATGCGCGCCAGCCGGTCGGCCAGGGTCTCGGTGCTCAGGCGCTCGCGAAAGCGCTCCACCATCAGCGGCAGGGCAAACGGGGTGGGGCGATCCAAGGCGTGTATGGACAGGGGCTGCGCCTGCATGCTGCGCAGCGTGCGCGCCAGGCGGTCCATGTCCAGCTCGTTCGTCAGCAGCTCGGCACGCGCCTGCGCCAGCAGCAGATTGCCGGGGTCGTACTGCGCAAACACGTCGTAGTACAGCGATGACGACGCCTGCAGCTGGCGGCTGCTGCGCTGCTCGCCCGGGTGGCTCTGGAAGATGAGGCCCGCGATGCGCGCGATCTCGCGAAAGCGCCTGCGCGCCATCTCGGTGGCGTTCAGGCTGGCCAGCACTTCGTCTTCGAGCCCGCGACCGATGGTGGTGTGCGTGCCTTCGCCAATCAGCCGCGGCAGCAGTGTGGCCCAGTCCACCGGCTTGGCCGACAGCAGCTCCAGCCCATAGTCGTTGACCGCGATGGAGAAGGTGTTGACCACCTGCTGCGATGCGCGCCAGCCCAGCAGCCCGGCCAGGCCCAGGTGCACCAGACGCCCCGCCAGCGGGTACAGGTACAGGTGCCAGCCCTCGCGCGTGTGCAGGGTTTCGGCCACCAGGCGGCCCGGGGTGGGCAGGGCCGACCAGGCCTGCTGCAGCTCCAGCAGCGGCCGGACGCAGCGCATCTCGGGCGTGGTGAACTGGCCGCGCTCCGCCTGCGCCAGCTGTTCCAGCATCGCATCGGCCAGCGTGTTCGACAGCGGCATGCGCCCGCCACTCCAGCGCGGCAGTGCGGCGCTGCCCCTGGGGGCGATACGCACATACGCCGTCATCTGCTGGGTGCGCACCAGCTCCAGCAGTCGGCCTGCAAACATGAACACATCGCCCTTGCGCAGCCGGGCGATAAAGCTCTCTTCCACCGACCCCAGGCGCCCGCCGGTCACGAACTGCACCTGCATGCTGGCGTCGCTCACGATGGTGCCGATGTTGCTGCGGTGGCGGCGCGCCAGGCGGGCATCGGGCACGCGACAGATACCTTCGTCGTCGGGCACTACGCGGTGAAAGTCCGGGTAGGTGGCCAGCGATGCGCCGCCCTGGCGCACGAACTGCAGCGCCCACTGCCAGTCGTTGTCGGTCAAGGCGGCGTAAGCCGGTGCGCGGCGCACCTCGGCCAACAGCGCATCGGGCACAAAGCCGCCGCCCAGCGCGATGGTGACCAGGTGCTGCACCAGCACATCGAGCGGCGCACGCGGCGTGTGCCGGTCTTCAATGCGGCCCTGTGCCAGCGCATGGCGCGTGGCGGCGGCCTCCACCAGTTCCAGGCTGTGCGTCGGCACCAGCGTGATGCTGGAGCTGCGCCCCGGCGCATGGCCCGAGCGGCCCGCGCGCTGCACCAGCCGCGCCACGCCCTTGGCCGAGCCGATCTGCAGTACCTGCTCTACCGGCAAAAAGTCCACGCCCAGGTCCAGGCTCGATGTGCACACCACGGCCTTGAGCTGCCCGGCCTTGAGGCCTTGCTCCACCCAGTCGCGCACCTCATGCCCCAGCGACCCATGGTGCAGTGCGATGGTGCCGGCCCAGTCGGGCCGTGCCTCCAGCAGCGCCTGGTACCAGCGCTCTGCTTGCGACCGGGTGTTGGTGAACACCAAGGTGGACGCCGCCGCTTCGACCGACTGCACCACCTGCGGCAGCAGGCTCAGCCCCATGTGGCCCGCCCACGCAAAGCGGTCGGCACGCGCGGGCAGCATCACCTGCACCTCCAGCCGCTTGTCGATGCGGCCCTGCACCAGCACGGCGGGCGGTGGCTGCGGCGCTTCCGCCGTGCTGGGCACGGGCTGCGGCAGCAAGGTGTGCAGGGCCTCTTCCAGGTTGCCCAACGTGGCCGACATGCCCCACACCTGTAGCGCCGGGTTCCAGCCCGACAGGCGCGCCAGCGCCAGCTGCACCTGCACGCCGCGCTTGTTGCCCACCAGTTCGTGCCATTCGTCCACCACCACCAGGCGCACGCTGGCCAGGCGCTCACGCGCATCGGCGCGGGCCAGCAGCAGCGACACGCTTTCGGGCGTGGTCACCAGCAGCGTGGGCAGGCGTCGGTCTTGCGCAGCGCGCTCGCCGCTGGCCGTGTCGCCCGTGCGAAGCCCGCTGGTCCAGTTGGGCGCGAGGCCGGGCAGGGGTACTTGCAGGGCGCGCAGCGAATCAGCAGCCAATGCGCGCATGGGCGTGATCCACAGCACGGTGAGGGGCGGTGCCGCAGCGCGGCGCGTGCGCAGGGCGGTACGGGCGTTGGGGACTTTGTGGGCTTCTTCTGGCGCCGGTGCAGCATCGGCCCGCGCCAGATGCTGCAGCGCGCCCAGCCATACCGCATAGGTCTTGCCCGCGCCCGTGGTGGCGTGCAGCAGGCCCGAGCGGCCCTCACCCATCGCGCGCCACACGTCTTGCTGGAAGCCGAACGGCTGCCACCCGCGCGCCGCCACCCAGGCGGCAGCGGCACTCGGTGCCACCGGGGGCAGGGGCTTGCGCGGTCGGCGTGTCGTGCTCATGCGGCCGCGTCCTGCCCTGGCAGCAGCGCCATCAGCGTTTGCAAGGTATCGGCCTCGGCCACGGGTTTGTCCTGGCGCCAGCGCAGCATGCGCGGAAAGCGCACCGCAATGCCGCTCTTGTGGCGTGGGCTGCGCGCAATGCCCTCAAAGCCCAGCTCAAACACCAGCGTCGCGTCCACGCTGCGCACGGGTCCAAAGCTCTCGCGCGTGGTCTTGCGGATGATGGCGTCCACCTGCGCAATCTCGGCGTCGGTCAGGCCGGAATACGCCTTGGCAAAGGGCACCAGTTGCCGCTCCGGGGCGTCCTGCGGCCCGGTCCACACGGCAAAGGTGTAGTCGGTGTAGAGGCTTGCGCGGCGCCCGTGTCCGCGCTGGGCGTAGATGAGCACCGCATCCACGCTCATCGGGTCGATCTTCCACTTCCACCACACACCCACATCCTTGGTGCGGCCCACGCCGTACTGTGCGCTGCGGTGCTTGAGCATGAAGCCCTCGGTGCCCATGCTGCGCGCGTCCTCGCGCTGGCGTGCGAGGTCTTGCCAGTCGCTGCCATGTAGCAGCGCGCTCAGGCGCAGGGCCTTGTGGGGCGGGGGAGCGATGGCTGCGTCATCAGTCCGTTGCAGCGTGGTCTCCAGCAGCGCGCGGCGTGCCTGTTGGGGCTGCTGGCGCAGGTCCTGCCCTGCGTGCTCCAGCAGGTCGTAGGCCACCAGCACCACGGGCAGATCGCGCAGCAGCTTGGGGGTCAGCGTCTTGCGGCCCAGGCGCTTTTGCAGGTCGGCAAAGGGGCGGGGCTGGGGCTCATTGGGCAGCCACACCAGAATCTCGCCATCGACCACCGTGCCGTCGGGCAGAGCCGCCAGTGCGGCCTCGGCCAGTTCGGGGAAGCGGTCGGTCACCAGCTCCTCCCCGCGCGACCAGACCCACACCGCGCCCGCACGCCGCACGATCTGCGCGCGGATGCCGTCCCACTTCCACTCCACCAGCCAGTCGCCGGGTGTGCCCAGCAGTGCGGGCATCTCGGCCACGGGCTGGTTGAACGGGTGCGCCAAAAAGAACGGGTAGGGCTGGCCTGCATCGGCAGCATCCTGAGTACTGGCATCGTCGTCCACCGGCGCGATCAGCGCCTGGTAGTCGCTGGCCTGGGGCTGCCGGCCGATCTGCGTGTAGCCCATGAGCCGGTGCGCGATGCGCTTGGGGTCCAGCGCGCTCACCGTGGCCAGCGCCTGCGTGACCTGCAGGCGCGACACGCCCACGCGGAAGTTGCCGGTGATGAGCTTGAAGTACACAAAGCGCTGTTCGGGCGCCAGCCTGTCCCATTGCGTGCGCAGGCGGGCGTCTGCATCACCCTGCAGCAGGGCGCGCAGGGGCAGCAGCTGGGCCATCCATTCGGCCAGTGTCAGTTCGGTGGGTTGGGTGGGCGGGAGCAGCAGCAGCGCCAGCGTTTCGGCCAGGTCGCCCACGGCCTGGTAGCTTTCTTCGAACAGCCATTCGGGCAGGCCCGCTGCCTCTTGCGCGAGCGCTTTCAGGCGCTTGGTGGGCACCATCTGGCGGGGCTTGCCGCCTGCGAGAAAGTACGTGGCCCAGGCCGCATCCGCGGGCGGCGCAGCACGCAGGTACGCCACCAGCGCCGCGAGTTTGGCCGACTGCGCTGTAGTCGCGTCGAGCGCCTGGAACAGCTGGGCAAAGGCCTTCATGCCGTCCCCTCGGGTGCGGGTTGGCTGCTTGGTTCGGGCACAGCGCCTGCATCGTCCTCGTTGTCATCGGCGCCGTATTCTGTGGCGAACACCTGGGCGTCCAGCCCCTGCTCGCACAGCCAGCGCACCATTACCGCCGTGCTGCCGTGCGTCACGATGACGCGCTCCGCGCCCGTGGCACCAATGGCTTTCTGCAGGCTCGGCCAGTCAGCGTGGTCGCTCATCACAAAGCCCCGGTCCACACCCCGGCGGCGGCGTGCGCCGCGCACCAGCATCCAGCCGCTGGCAAATGCGTCGGAGTGTTCTCCAAACCGCTTGAGCCACGGTGTGCCCGCTGCCGAGGGCGGGGCCAGCACCAGCGCGCGTTTCAGGTCCGCCTGGGTCAGGCCCGGGTCCGTCACACGCAGCGTGGGCGGCAGGTCTACACCGGCCGCGCGGTACACGGCGTTGAGCGGCTCCACCGCGCCATGCACCACGATGGGCCCGATGCTGGCATCCACCCCGTGCAGCAGCCGCTGCGCCTTGCCGAAGGCGTAGGCATACAACACGCTGGCCTTGCCCGCAGCAACATTCGCGGCCCACCAGGCGTTGATGTCGGCGAACAGCACGGGCTGCGAAGGCCAGCGGTAGATGGGCAGGCCAAAGGTGGATTCGGTGATGAAGGTGTGGCAGCGCACCGGCTCGAAGGGCAGGCAGGTGCCATCGTCCTCCAGCTTGTAGTCGCCCGAGGCCACCCACACTTGGCCACCGTGTTCGATGCGCACCTGGGCCGAGCCCAGCACATGCCCGGCCGGGTGCAGCGACACGCGCACGCCATGGTGGTCGATGACCTCGCCATAGGCCAGCGTCTGCAGCGCGATGTCCGCCCCCAGCCTGTTGCGCAGCGTGCCCGCGCTGTCGTGGTGCGCCAGGTAGTGGGCCGATCCCATGCGTGCGTGGTCTGAATGGGCGTGCGTGATCACGGCACGCTCCACGGGCCGCCAGGGGTCGATGTAGAAGTCGCCGGGCGGGCAGTACAGGCCTTCGGGGCGGTGGACGATCAGTTCGTTGCTGCACATGCGTGTGGCATCGTAGGCGGCAAGGCAAAGCCGGTGGGGTTGCCCGGGTTTGCCCGGTAGGGGGTTGCAGGCGCTTTTGACGTTCAATCTGCCGCAAGCGCCGATATTGTATGTCTCAGTTGCTATCAATAGTGAAGCATATTGGCCTGCTGGGCCGTGCCGCTGAAGGCGCGTCCCTCTCCATCATCCCGCCATCGATTGCGCCGTCTGCAGGACTGCGCCGCGTTCTGCGCACGGGCGGCTGTCTTTACGGCAGAAAACCATGCCCGTACGATGGCGGTCGCCTGCGGCGCTGACCCGCAGCCAGGGACTCATCCATGCGCTTGTATCCGTCGTATCGGTCGCTTTTTGCCTTGCTCTACGGCCCGGTTTTGGGCCTCGTGGCCGCATCAGCCGGCGCCCAGGTCCCTCCCGGCGCCGCGCCGCGCACCAACGCCTTCAACGACCCCTTCGTCCAAGTCACCCGCGCCATCCCGCAATGCCCCGTGCCCGAAGGGCCTCTGTACACCGAGGCAGAGGTGCGCGAACTGGCGCATGTGCGCTCTCAGCATGGCGGCAGCTGCCACCGCGTGGGGCGCTGTCGCCTGCCCAACTCCTACCTGTACGACGCCGAGATCATCCCGCGCGTGCAGCGCTACATCCAGCAGGACGGCCGCTTTGGCGACACCAGCGTGTGGGTGCTGGGCGAGCGGCGGCTGGTGACGCTCAAGGGCTGCGTGCAGTCGCAAGCGCAGTCCGACGCGCTGGAGAAGGCTGTGTGGCTGGTGGACGATGTGATGGGGGTGATCAATTTGATGCAGCTCGGGACGGATGCGGCGGCTACACCGTACCTGCTGGCCCTGCCGCACAAGCCCTGATGTGCGGGGCCAGATGGCTGCGCAGATCGCGGGCACAGTGATTGCGCAGTGGTCTTTGCGGCAGCGATGACTCACTGGCACCACACTGCGGTTGGAGTGCTTGGGCTAGCGCGTGTCCTGCTGCATATTGCTGGTTCGTCATTCTTCATTCACGAAGGACTTCTTCATGCCATTCAAGTTTTCCATGCTGGTGGCTGCCACTCTGACCCTGGCAGTTGTTGCATCACCCACCGTGTCGGCCAAACCGTTCAAGTGGTCCGGCTCCAGCGACATTCAGACCATGGATATCCATTCGCAAAACAGCGCCCTGGGTAACGGTATCCACGCGGCGGTGTACGAGTCGCTGGTGATGTTCAACAGCCGCACCCTCAGGGTGGAGCCTTTGCTGGCAACGTCGTGGCAGCAGGTCAGCCCCACGCAGATGCGCTTCAAGCTGCGCCAGGGCGTGAAGTTCAGCGATGGTTCTGCCATGACGGCGGACGATGTGGTGTATTCGCTGCAGCGCGCCATGAGCAAGACCTCCACCTATGCCATCTATACCCAGGGCATGGACCGCATCGCCAAGGTGGATGGCGAGACCATTGACATCTTCTTGAAGAACCCCAACCCCGTGCTGCTCAACCAGCTGACCGAGCTGCGCGTGATGAGCAAGGCCTGGGCCGAAAAGAACAATTCAGTGGAGCCCAAGGACATCAAGGCCAAGGACGAGACCTTCTCCCACCGCAATGCCATGGGCACTGGCCCGTTCGTGCTCAAGGAGTGGGTGCCCGACCAGAAGATTGTTTTTGCCGCCAACCCCAACTGGTGGAATGCGGGTAAGGTGGAGGGCAACGTGACCGAGATCAGCTACCTGCCCATCAAGTCCGAGGCCACGCGCATTGCCGCGCTGCTGTCGGGCGAGGTGGACATGGTGCGCGACACCAGCATCCAGGACCTGGCCCGCGTCAAGGCCAATCCGAACCTCAAGGTGCTGGAGATGGTGGAGAACCGCACCGTGTACCTTGCCATGGACCAGTTCCGTGACGAACTGCCGGGTAGCAACATCAAGGGCAGGAATCCGCTCAAGGACCTGCGTGTGCGCAAGGCGCTGTACCAGGCCATCGATGGCGCCACCCTGCAGCGTGTGACCATGCGCGGCATGTCCAAGCCCACGGGCGCCATCGTGTCGCCCCTGGTCAACGGCTGGACCGAGGCGGTGGACAAGCGCTTGCCATATGACGTCAACATTGCCAAAGACCTGCTGGCGCAAGCGGGGTACAGCGATGGCTTTGAGGTGGACTTCGCCTGCAGCAACAACGCCATCGTGCAGGACGAACAACTGTGCCAGGCCATTACCGCCATGTGGTCGCGCATCGGCGTCAGGGCCAAACTGCGCACGCAGCCAGCCGTCAGCTACTACCCCATGGCGCAGCGGCACGAGGCCAGCATTGCCATGCTGAGCTGGGGTGTGCCTACGTTTGATGCGCTGTACACGCTGCAGTCGCTCACCCGCACCAAGACCACGGGGGGCGACGGCAACTACAACCTCGGCCGCTACAGCAATGAACGCATGGACTACATCGTGGACCGTGTGAAGACCGAGATCGACCTGCCCGTGCGCAACCGTCTGCTGACGGAGGGTTTGCAACTGCAGAACGACACCGTGGCGCACATCCCGCTGCACAACCAGATGCTGGCCTGGGCCATGAAGAAAAACGTGGACCTGGTGCAGCGGCCGGACAACCGGATTGACTGGCGGTTGATCAAAGTGAACTGAGGCCTTGGGCTCCGCAGCCTTTGAGGCGGGCGCAGCCCATGCCAGTGCACCCGTGGAACCGGCTTTGCCGGGCCACCGGGTGCGTCCCCCATGGGGGAAGGCGCCGAAGGCGACTCAGGGGGGCATTCAGTGCTCGGGCTGCAGCATGATGATCGCCATGCCCGCCAGCGCGACCAGCACGCCCGCCACATCCCACGGTGTGGGGCGGATGCCATCCACCGCCCACAGCCAGGCCAGTGCCACCCCGATGTAGACCCCGCCGTAGGCCGCATACACGCGGCCTGCGCCTGCGGTGTCGTGCAGCGTCAAGAGCCATGCGAACAGCGCCAGGCTCGCGGCAGCAGGCAACAGGAGCCACGCGGGCTGGCCCTGCTTGATCCATAGCCAGGGCAGGTAGCAGCCCACGACTTCGGCGAGGGCGGTGACGATGAAGAGCAGCACGGTCTTCAGCATGGCGTGGCGTCGTGTGTGGTTGCCGCCCGGGAGGCGTCCGGCTGGGTGGCCAGCCACTGGCGCAGTGCAAGCTCACCCTTGGGCGTGAAGTGCACCACGCGCGAGCCTTGCGCGCGATGTGCCCATCCCCCTTCGAAGAGGCGTTGCAGCAGCGCAGCGCCCAGTGCGCCGCCCAGATGATGCCGGCGTTCGCTCCAGTCCAGGCAAGGGCGGCACAGCATGCGCCGCTGCTGTGCCAGCGTGGACGTGTCGATACCCACGTGTGCAAACCATCTTGTACCAGCGGGCGTAATGGCCGCGCCTTGGGGCGTGGCCTGCAGCATGCCCTGGCGCACCAGCGCTTCATAGAACCGCACACCCACCTCGCCCGCCAAGTGGTCGTAGCACATGCGCGCGCGGCGTAGCGCAGGCTCCCGGGGGCTGGCGCGCAGCCGCACGGCACCTGCGCGAAACGCCACGTTCATCAGTGACTCCAGCACGTGCGCCACATCGCGGTCCGCCAGCCGGAAGTAGCGGTGCCGGCCCTGGCTTTCCACGGAGACCAGACCGGCATCCAGCAGCTTGGCCAGATGGGCGCTGATGGTCTGCTTGGTCACGCACGCAATGTCGGCGAGCTCGGTGGCGGTCAGTGCACGGTCGGTCATCAAGGCCGTGAGGACTTCGGCGCGTGCGCTGTCTCCGATGAGCGCGGCAATGCGCGCGATGTGGGGGCCGTCTTTCATGGTTCGATCTTGGGCGAACCATCGAGGTCCGTCAACCGCCTATCGTGAAGCCCTTGTCCACCAACCACTCCTGAACTCCATGATCACCTGCTTCATTCGCTACGAAATCGATCCCTTTCAGCGCGAGCTGTTTGCCGAATACGCGCGCCGCTGGGGCCAGATCATTCCTCGCTGCGGCGGCCATCTGCTGGGCTACTTTTTGCCGCATGAGGGCAGCAACTACGAGGCCTGGGGCTTGATCGGCTTTGACTCCCTGGCCGCCTACGAGGCCTACCGCGCGCGCCTGCGCGCCGACCCGGAAGGCCGCGCCAACTTTGCGATGGCACAGGAGAACCGGTTCATCCTGCGCGAGGAGCGCACATTTACCCACGGTGTGGAAGGCACGTTGGGCTTGCCCGCCAATCGCCAGGAGCCTTCCGCATGATGGCCGTGATCTTTGAAGTTCAACCAGCGCCCGGTCAGCAGGACGCCTACCTTCAAGCTGCTGCAGCGCTGCGTCCACTGCTGGAGCAAGTGGATGGCTTCATTTCCATTGAGCGCTTTCAGAGCCTGACCGAGCCAGGCCGTTTGCTGTCGCTGTCCTTTTGGCGCGACGAAGAGGCTGTGGCCCGTTGGCGGCAGATGGAAGCCCACCGCCACACTCAGCGGCTGGGCCGCGCCAGCATTTTCTATGACTACCGTTTGCGTGTGGCGGCGGTGGTGCGGGACTACGGCATGCGCGACCGAGAAGGGGCGCCGCCGGATTCGCGCGCCATGCTGGAAACCGGTATGTCATAAGTCTTTGCAGTGGGCCGAAAGTACGTGCTTTGCCTTGTGATCTTCAGGCGCCCCGTGCAAAGATGGAATTGTCTTGGTGTGGGATGGCTTCTTGCATGCCGTTGGCGTTCAACTCAAGTGGCACGGGTGTATGGTGCACCGAGAGAATCCGCTCGTGTTGGAGCCAGAGGCCGTATCTGATGGGCTACGAGGCTATGGATGTGCAGACCAAGTATCCAGGTGCGAGTCGATTTCTTTGGCAATGCGTCCCAGAGCAAGCCACACCGTGCTGTCGCGTTGGTAAGGCATGGCACCAGCCACCGGGATATTGGTTTGCGCCAGCCCGGAGAGAATGTTTCTTCTTTCATCCTTGGGAAGAATGGCGACGTGCAGATAGGGTCGAAAAGACGTCTTTGAAAGCACCAGCGTTGTATCGGTCTCAGTGATCTGCACGGGCATATCCGGCGGCGAAGCGAAGCGCTGGCCGAGGACCGAAAAGACGGGGTCAACACTCTTCTCCAGCTCCGCAAACCCCACCAGCACCAGCAAGGCCGAGCCTCCCTGGGGCAGGTCCAAGGACAAAACAGTTCCCACAGGCGCCGTGGTCCGGATCTTTTGGGGTTTGGGTCGTGAAACCTGGACAGGTTTTTCAGGCGTTTGGGGCGTGTGGAGGCGGGCCTCCAGTGCCTGAAGGGCTTTGCGGCGCGATGCGACGTGGTCGGGTGCATCCCGCTCCCACACATCGACATCCCCACCCGACTGCAGCAGCGAAAGGGCCTTGTCTTTCAGTGCCTGATCCAGTCGCCCATAGCGCCACGCGGTGTCGGCCAGGGCAAGGTACACGAGGCAGGCGATTTCCGTGTGTGCGAGCAGGTCGCCGTAGCGGGCGAGGACCTTCTGGCAAGCCTCCTCGGCAGAGAGTCCGTGCTTTAAGTTCTGGACATAGTCGTCGCGAACATCACAGCTTGTGTCGTTGGAAAAGAGACCTGTTCCCCAAGCACTCACGTTGACCTCTCTTGCTCTTCATTGGCGTGGATGGAGACACACACGTTTTCCGTCCCGCCATGGCTTTTCGGCCCAATCGGCCATCGGTCTCCCCCGTCCTGGGGTACGGCCCCATGCCCTCACATCGCAAAAATCTTGCCGGGATTCAGGATGTTCTTCGGGTCCAGCGCGCGCTTGATGGCACGCATCATGTCCACCGCGCCGGTGCCGGTTTCGTCCAACAAGAAGCCGATTTTGTGGATGCCTACCCCGTGCTCACCCGTGCAGGTGCCGCCCATGGAGAGGGCGCGGGCGACCAGGGTGTGGTTCATGGCTTCGGCTTGGGTGCGTTCTTCCGCGCTGTTCGGGTCGATGAGATAGCCGAAGTGGAAGTTGCCGTCGCCCACGTGGCCGACGAGAAAGTAGGGGATGCCGCTGGCCTCCACCTCGTCCACCGATTCGAGCAGGCAGTCGGCCAGGCGGCTGATGGGTACGCAGGTGTCGGTGCTGATGGCGCGGCAGCCGGGGCGGCTTTGCACCGCAGCAAAGTAGGCGTTGTGCCGTGCGGTCCACAGGCGGGTGCGCTCTTCGGGCGTGCTGGCCCATTCAAAAGCCTGGCCGCCGAATTCGCTGGCAATGTCTTGCACCATCTCGGCCTGTTCCTTCACGCTGGCGGGGGAGCCGTGGAACTCCATCAGCAGCATGGGTTCCTCGCGCAGGGTCAGCTTGCTGTGTGCGTTCACCATGCGCACCGTGTGGTGGTCGATGAGTTCCACGCGCGCAATCGGCACGCCGATCTGGATGATCTGAATGGTGGTGCGCACGGCGGCTTCGATGCTGGGGAAGGAGCAGATGGCGGCGCTCACAGCCTCGGGCAGCGGGTACAGGCGCACGGTGATCTCGGTCATGATGCCCAGCGTGCCTTCGCTGCCCACCATCAGGCGCGTCAGGTCGTAGCCCGCGCTGCTCTTTTTGGCGCGGGTGCCGGTGTGTATGACCTCGCCGCTGGCGGTCACCACCTCCAATGCCAGCACGTTCTCGCGCATGGTGCCGTAGCGCACGGCGTTGGTGCCGCTGGCGCGCGTGGCGCTCATGCCGCCGATGCTGGCGTCGGCACCGGGGTCGATGGGGAAGAACAGGCCGGTGTCCTTGATGGCTTCGTTCAAAGCCTTGCGCGTGATGCCAGGCTGCACCGTCACCGTGAGGTCTTCGGCGTTGATGCTCAGCACCTGGTTCATGCGGCTCACGTCGATGCTGATGCCACCTTGCACGGCCAGCAGGTGGCCTTCCAGCGACGAGCCTGCGCCGTAGGGGATCACTGGCACTTCGTACTGGCTGGCCAGCTTTACCGCGTCTGCCACGTCCTGTGTGCTTTCAGCAAACACCACGGCGCTGGGTGGGGGCGCCTGCAGCGAGCCTTCGTCGCGCCCGTGCTGCTCGCGCACGGCCTGGGCCAGCGAGCACTGCGCGCCAAAGCGGGCCTGCAGCGCATCAATGAGTGCCTGGGGCACGTCGCGCATTTTGATTTCAGGCAGCAGGTGGACGGCAGCGGTGGGTGCGTTCATGGTGTGTGTCTCCGGTGAGGGCGGTCAGTGAGAAGCATTCTAGATACGGCCCCGTTGCCGGGCACCAGTTAACTGGCGAGGGGCCCGCATGGGGATGCGGGTATTCACGGGCTTGTTGGTGATCATCCGTATAAATACATTACGTTCGAAATGTATATTGTGAAAGCGCCATGAACCACCGTGTTTCCCCGAAAGCCGGGGTGCGCCGCACCCATGCCGAGCGCAGCGCCGCCACGCGCCAGCACCTGATTGCCACGGCCATCGACGTGATCCAGCACCGCAGCCTGGAGGACATGTCCATCCACGAGCTGGCCAAGTCGGCAGGCATGACATCGGGTGCGGTGCAGCACCACTTCGAATCCAAGGCGGTGCTGATGATGAACGTGCTCAGCGAGCTGATCGAGTCCACCGTGCGGTCGGGCGAACTCTGGCCCAGCCGCGCTCTGCCAGCACGCGAACGGGCAGCGCACTTTGTGCGGGCGGTGTGGAGCCTGGTGTATGCCCAGCCGCGCTTCATCGTGGCCTGGAACATCTACCTGGGCTGCCGCAATCAGCCCGAGGTGCTGGGCCACATTGCCCAGCTGCGCCAGAGCGTCCAGGCCCGCATGCACGAAGGCTTCTTCAGCGCCTTCCCCGAGCTGGCAGCAGAACCCGACCGCGACGGCCTGCTGGGCCTGGTGCTGTCGTCGCTGCGCGGGCTGGGGCTGCTGCAGCTGTTTGCGCCTGCGCAGGCGCCGGATGCTGCGCAGCAGGCCCAGCTGGCCTGCCTGGCGGACTGGATTGCCAGCCGTTGTGAAGCTGCTGTGGCAACGGGGGCGGCTGTGCCGGCCAAGACGCCCCGGCGCCGCCGCCCCAAAAGCGCAGGTTGACGTTTGGCTGGCGGCAAGGCGCGCCCCCCACGCTTCACGCGGTGCTCGCAGCCGCTATCCCTCATTCAAACCATTCACCAGGAGACAACACCATGACCTCTGCTTTTTCGCGCGCCCGGCGCATGGTCGCGCTTGGCAGGTTGGCGGCACTTGCCTGCGTGGCCGGCAGCGCGCTGGCGCAGCAGCCCGCAGCCTACCCCACCAAGCCCATTCAGCTCATCGCCCAGCAGCCGCCTGGCAGCGGTTCGGACGCCATGACCCGGGTGTGGGCCGACTGCGCCGCGCGTGAACTTGGACAGGCGGTGGTGGTGCAGAACAAGCCCGGGGCCAACGGCATCCTGGCGGTCAACTACTTGAAATCACAGCCAGCGGATGGCTACAACCTTCTGAGCATTGGCATGTCGCAGATGACGATCACACCGTATGTCTACAAACAGCAGCCCTACGACCCGCTGCGCGACTTTGACGGCGTGGCTGTGCTCGGAACATCACCGCTGGTGCTGGCAGTGCCGGCAGGGCAGGGCATTTCCAGCCTGGCTGATCTGCAAAAGCTGGCGCGGTCCACGCCCGGCGGGGTCAACTTCGGCTCGCCGGGCAAGGGCAGCCCAGCGCACCTGTTGACATCGGCACTGGTGGACAAGCTGGGCGTGCCCGGCACCCATGTGCCTTTTGTGGGTGAGGGCGCAGGCCTCACCGCGCTCATGGGCCAGCAGATCCACGCGATGACGCTGGTGATTGGCACGGCAGCAGCACAGGTCAAGGCGGGCAAGCTGGTGCCGCTGGCGCTGTTTGGTGCGCAGCGCTCGCCGTTGCTGCCCGATGTGCCCACCATCGCTGAAGCCTTGCCCGCTGCCAGCGACCTGGCGCGGCCCGCGTGGATTGCCGTGGTGGCCAAGGCCGGCACGCCCCCCGAGTTGCTGAACCGGCTCAATGCGGTCACAGAGAAGTGCCGTGGCGGTGATGCGCAGTACAAGGCCCGCCTTGAGGCCATGAATGTCACGCTCACTGCCACCGCACCTGCCGATGCGCGCACCTGGGCGGCGCGTGATGCGGCCGTGTGGCGCCCGCTGATCGACAAGCTGGGCCTGGCCACGGAATGACGGCGGGCACTACGGAGCCTCAGGTCACGCTGGCCCACGGTGGGCAACTGCGCGGCCTGTGGGAGGAGGGCGTGCGTGTGTTTCGTGGCATGCCGTACGCGCAAGCGCCACGCGGTGCGCTACGGTTTGCGGCGCCGTTGCCCACATTGCCGTGGTCCGGTGTGCGCGATGCCACCGCGTTTGCGCCCATGGCACCGCAGCTGGCCCGCACCGCGCGTGCCGATGCGCCCATGCTGGGGGGCGACGACTGCCTGGCAGTCAATGTGTGGGCGCCAACCGCCGAACCCGGCGCCCACCTGCCCGTCATGGTCTGGGTGCATGGCGGCGGATTCTTTCGCGGCGCGGCCAGCGAGCCGCTGTACGACGGCGCGTCGCTGGCGCGACGGGGCGTGGTGCTGGTGTCGGTGCAGTACCGTTTGGGCATTGACGGGTTTTTGCACTTCGAAGGCGAGGAGCATGCTGCACCCGCCAATCGCGGCCTGCTGGACTTGCTGCTGGCATTGCAGTGGGTGCGCGACCATATTCATGCCTGGGGCGGGGATGCGGCGCGCACCACGGTGTTCGGCCAGTCGGCCGGTGCCGGGGCCTTGGCCTGTCTGATGGGCAGGCCCGCGTCGCGTGGGTTGTTCCAGCGCGCCATTTTGCAAAGCCCCAGCGTCGCCTGCCAGACCTTGCAGGAGGCCGCTGCCGCGCGCCATGCAGTGGCCGTGGTGGCGGATGTGGAGCCCACCCTGGCCGCACTGGGTGCGGCGCCGCAGGCTGCTGTGCTGCACGCCGTACACCGGCTGGCTTCCGAGCCCGCCTTGCGGCAGCAGTACAGACTGGGCGGGCGCAACTTCTTTCCCTTGCGGCCCGTGGTCGATGGACAGGTGCTCACCGCACCGCCGTTGGAGTCGCTGGCGCATCAGTGGGCCGACCAGCCGCCGGACCTGCAGGTGCTGGTGGGCAGCAATGCGCAGGAGATGCGCCTGTACCACGTGCCTGGCGGTGCCATTGACCGGGTGACGGAGGCGCAGGTCCATGCCTTTGCGCAGGATGTGGGCTTGAATGCTCCCGCCGCACAGGCCCTGCGCAACATGCTGCCGTCCGCGCAGCAAACGCCTGGGGAGTGGCTGTGTGCGCTGCAGTCCGATTACTACTATCGTGTGCCCGCGCAGCGCATTGCCGCGCTGGCCAGCCGCTTTGCCCGCTGCGCCCATGGATATGAGTTCACCTGGCCCTCGCCGCAGTGGCGTGGGCGCCTGGGCGCAGCGCATGGGGTGGAGCTGCCGTTTGTATTTGGCAATCTCCACACGCCCACGGCGCAGGAACTTGCAGGGCCCACGCCGCCCATTGTGCTGGCCGAGGCACTTCAGCAGCGCTGGGTGGCGTTTGCGCGGGATGGCAACCCCGGATGGGCGCCGTACATCGGTGCACAGGCGCCGGTCCAGCACTTGGGTGAGACGCTGTTTTGTGCACCCCACCCGCGGCCTGAGCGGTTTGCGCTTTGGGAGGGAGTTCTGTAGCGATCCGCTCTCAGGACTCACTCGTCGGGGGTACCACAGCGGCCGTTGGCTCGCTACACTGAACCGGCGCTTGTGCGCGACCAACCAACTACAGATAGAGGGATTGCCATGGCTTCAGCCAGTGTGGGAGATTGCCTGTCCGGTGCCTGGGGCACCTTCAAGAAAAATGCCATCACCCACGTGGTATGCACCTTGCTGGTGATGGTGGTCGCCGGCATCAGCGCCGGCCTGCTGGCCGGACCCATGGTGGTGGGCTACATGCGCATGATCGAGCGTGAGACACGCGGAGAAGTGGTGCAGATCGGCGACGTCTTTCGGGGCTTTGACGACTTTGTGCCCGCCTTTGTGGCGGGGCTCATCAGCTCGCTGGTGGTGTCGCTGGGCTTCATGCTGTGCTTCATTCCCGGCCTGCTGGTCATGGCGCTGCCCCCGGTCGCGCTGTTCCTCGTGGCGCGCGGCGAGCGCGATGGTGTGGCCGCCTTCAGCCAGGCCT
This sequence comes from Acidovorax sp., assembly GCF_016783915.1. GTDB lineage: Bacteria > Pseudomonadota > Gammaproteobacteria > Burkholderiales > Burkholderiaceae_C > Acidovorax. Next base: position 33,407 of record NZ_JADHVT010000021.1, on the reverse strand, counting down.
GGAGCATCGTGACCAAGAACCTGGGATCGGCGTTTTTCTGTTCGCTGGTGCTGGGCATCGTGGGCTCGCTGGGCTTCCTGCTGTGTTGGGTGGGCGCGCTGGTAACGCTGCCGCTGTCCACCATCGGCTCCTACTACATGGCACGCCAGCTGGTGGGCGATGAGCCGTTGGCCCTCCCTCCGCTCTGAGCCCGGCCCTGCGGCGGCGCCTGCAGGCACAACGCCTGCTTGGCAACCGCTCGATGGAGGGGCGCGGCGGTTGCGGCTGGTGCTCGGCCTGGGCTGGCCGCTGGCCATGGCCGCCACACCCTGGTGGCTGGGGCAGGGCGGGCTGGGTCTGGGCTGCGGGTTTCGGGCGCTGACTGGCATGCCCTGCCCGCTGTGCGGTGGCACCCATGCGTGTGCGGCCCTGGTCCAGGGCGATTGGGCTGCCGCCTGGGCGGCCAATCCGGGCGCGCTGGTGCTGCTGCTGTGGCTGGCGCTGCTGGCGGGCCAGGCGGTGGTCGAAGGCGCCTTGGGCCGCCGCCGCTTCGCACGATGGCCGTGGTGGCACCCGGCGGTGTTTGCCGTGTTGGGCAGCGGGTTGGTGCTGTCCTGGCTCTCGCGCCAGGCCGGGCTGGTGTAGCCGCTCGTTCGGTCCTTGGGTCTTGGTACTTACCTCTTCGTGAGGTGACCGCCTTCTATGGCCGTCTGAGTACCCTGCGCAGCCGGTGGCCCGCCAAAGCCAGCGCCTGCACCACATCCATGCACCAGCATCCCCTTGGGTCAAATTAGCGCAGCCCCGCTGCATCGTTGCGGGGCAGGCTGCCCCTTGGTGCACAGCCTCCGTGCGCCAGGCTGGTGCATTCAGCTTGTATACCAGTTGGCACGGAACCTGCGATACCGCAGGCAATGACCACCGCCACCGAGATCAGCAATCGCATCATCGAAGCCGTAATGGCGCAAAAGCTCGCGCCTGGCTCCCGCCTGGGCGAGCAGCAGCTGGCCATGCTGTTCGACTGCAGCCGCACCATCGTGCGCGAGGCACTTACGCGCTTGTCCACGCGGGGCATCGTCACCGTCAGTGCCCGGCGCGGCTGGTATGTGATCGAGCCGTCGCAGGACGAAGCGCGCGAGGCCTTCGAGGCGCGCCGCGTGATCGAATTGGGCCTGCTGCACCAGCTCAAGGTGGTGGACAAGGCCGCTCTGCGCCAGCTCAAGAGCCACCTGCAGCGGGAAAAGGCGGCGCTGGCAGGCTCCGATGTGGGCGTGCGCAGCTTTCTGCTCGGCGACTTCCATGTGTGCCTGGCTGAGTGCCTGGGCAACAGCCTGCTGGCCGATACGCTGCGCGACTTCACGGCGCGCACCACGTTGATCGCCATGCTTTACCAATCGTCGCACGACGCCGCACAGTCGTGTGCCGATCATGTGCGCATCGTCGAGGCGCTGGAGGCAGGTGACATTGCGCGCGCCGAGTCGCTCATGTCGGAACACATCGGCACCGTGCAGTCGGCCCTGCGTCTGCAGGCCAGCAGCGACCCGCTGGCGGGGCTGCGCGACGCGCTGGCGCCCGTGCGCAAGAGCCCCGCACCAACCACCCCACCGGCCCGCGCGCGCAAGCCCCGGGCCGCTACCCAGAGTTCCATCCCCCCAGCGTCTGACCCAGACGCACCTGCCGACGCATCCACCTACCTAGGAGCCCTGCTATGACCACCGCCCGCACTGTCACCTCGTCCACTCGCCGCCTGACCCTGGGCGTGCTCGCTGCCACTGGTCTTGCAGCGGCACTGATGGCGCCCGCCGCCCACGCGCAGAACGCACTGGACAACATCCTCAAGGCCAAGGAAATCAAGATCGCCATCCCCACCGACTACCCGCCGTACGGTTTCGTCGGCACGGACCTCAAGCCCCAGGGGCTGGACGTGGAGATGGCCAACTACATCGGCACCAAGCTGGGCGTGAAGGTCGAGCTGATCCCCGTGACCAGTGCCAACCGCATCCCGTATCTGCAGACGCAGAAGGCCGACCTCGTCATCTCCACGCTGGGCAAGAACCCCGAGCGCGAGAAGGTGATTGACTTCACGGCGGCCTACGCACCGTTCTTCCAGGCCGTGTTCGCGAGCAAGAGCCTGAACATCAAGAGTTTTGCCGAACTGACCGGCAAGTCGGTGGCCGTGACGCGCGGCGCCATGGAAGACCAGGAACTGGCCAAGGTCGCGCCTCCCGGTGTGGACGTGAAGCGTTTTGAAGACCATGCCGCCAGCATCTCGGCCTTCGTGTCGGGCCAGACGCAGGCCATTGCCACCAGCGCCTCCACGGCGGGCACCATCATGGTCAAGAACCCCAACCTGCAGACCGAATACAAGCTGCTGCTGAAAGACAGCCCCAACTTCATCGGCGTGGCCAAGGGTGAAGACAAGCTGCGCCTGCGCGTGAACGAGATCATTGCCGAGGCCAAGAAGGCGGGCGACATCGACAAGATGTCCAGCAAGTGGCTGGGCCGCCCTGCGGGCGACCTGCCCCTGTGATCGCTGTTTTCGCCCCCCGCTGAAAGAACCGAACAGGACCGTGGCGTGACAAGCGCCACGGGGCATTCGCACCATGCTGATTGCGCTTGATTTTTCTGCCGTGCTGTCCTCTTGGCCGTTGCTGGTGCGCGGCGTGCTCTCGACCATCGGCCTGACCATCGTGGGCACCGTGCTGGGCCTGCTGCTGGGCACGGCCTGTGCCTGGGCACGCGCCCGCAACCTCGGGCCGCGTGCGCTGCCACTGCGCTGGGCGGTCGCCAGCTATGTGGAGCTGGTGCGCAACACGCCCTTCATCGTGCAGCTGTTCTTCCTGTTCTTTGGGCTGCCTGCGCTGGGGCTCAAGCTCTCGCCCGAGTTCGCCTCCGTGCTGGCCATGGTGATCAACCTGGGCGCGTATTCGGCCGAGATCATCCGCGCTGGCATCGAGGCCACCCCGCGCGGTCAGATCGAGGCGGCGCACAGTCTTGCCCTCACGCCAGGCCAGACCTTCCGCCGCGTGGTGCTGCCGCCCGCGCTGCAAAAGGTGTGGCCCGCCATGGTCAGCCAGATCATCATCGTGATGCTGGGCTCGGCCGTGTGCGGGCAGATCTCCACGCCTGAACTGAGCTATGCCGCCAACCTGATCTCCAGCAACACCTTCCGCGCGTTCGAGGCCTTCATCCTCGCCACGCTGGTGTACCTGGCTCTGTCGATGTTGACCCGCCGCCTGCTCATGTGGGTGGGCGCCCGATTTTTGGTGGGGAGATAAGCCATGGTGGAATTTTCTCTGTGGGACATCCTGCGTAACCTTTTGCTGGCGGCGCGTTGGACCGTCTCGTTGTCTCTCATCGCCTTCATCGGTGGCGGCCTGGTGGGCCTGCTGCTCCTGGTGCTGCGCCTGTCCAAGGTGCGTGGCACCGAGCGTTTGATCGGCACCTATGTGCAGGTGTTCCAGGGCACGCCGCTGCTCATGCAGCTGTTCCTGGCGTACTTCGGCATTGCGCTGTTTGGCATCAAGACCTCGCCGTGGACGGCCGCAGCTGTGGCGCTCACGCTCTACACCAGTGCCTACCTCACAGAGATCTGGCGCGGCTGTGTGGCCTCCATCCCCAAGGGGCAGTGGGAGGCGGCGCAAAGCCTGGCGCTCAACTTTGGCGAGCAGCTGCGCCATGTGGTGCTGCCGCAGGCGCTGCGCATCGCGGTGCCGCCCACGGTGGGCTTTCTGGTGCAGGTGATCAAGGGCACGGCGCTAGCTTCGGTCATCGGCTTTGTGGAGCTGACCAAGGCGGGCAGCATGATCTCCAACGCCACCTACAAGCCCTTCCTCGTCTACGCCTGCGTAGCGCTGCTGTATTTTGTTTTGTGCTTCCCGGTGAGCCTGGTGGCGCAGTCCCTTGAAAGGAAACTCCATGGCCATCGCCGCTGAAGCCCCCAAGACCAACCCCACCCCTGCTCACGACGGCATCGTGGTGGGCGAGCCCCCCATCGTGGACATCACCGCGCTGCGCAAGTCCTACGGCAGTAACGAAGTGCTCAAGGGCATTGACCTGAAAGTGCAGCGGGGCGAGGTTATCGCCATCATCGGCAAGAGTGGCTCGGGCAAGAGCACGTTGCTGCGCTGCGTGAATGGGCTGGAGGAGTTCCAGGAAGGCGCGCTCAGCGTCAACGGCCAGAGGCTGTTGCACGACAGCCCCGCCGCCATGCGCGCGCTGCGCCAGCAGGTGGGCATGATCTTCCAGAGCTTCAACCTGTTTCCGCACCTCTCTGTGGGCCGCAACATCATGCTGGCGCCCACCCTGGTCAAGGCGCGTGATGGCAGGGCTGCAGAGGCGCAGGCGCGCCAGTTGCTGGCCCGTGTGGGCCTCGCCGAAAAGTTTGATGCCATGCCCGACCAGCTCTCGGGCGGCCAACAGCAGCGTGTAGCCATTGCGCGTGCGCTGGCCATGGAGCCGCAGGTGCTGCTGTGCGATGAGATCACCTCGGCGCTGGACCCCGAACTGGTGGGCGAGGTGCTGCGCGTGGTGGAGTCGCTGGCGCAAGAAGGCATGACGCTGATGATGGTCACGCACGAAATGGCGTTTGCCCGCAAGGTAAGCGACCGGGTGATCTTCATGCACCAGGGGCGGGTGCATGAGCAGGGCACGCCTGCCCAGCTGTTCGGCAGCCCGCAGACGCCTGAGCTGCAGCAGTTTTTGTCCTCGCTGCACGATTAGTCGTAGCAATTCTGTCAGGAGAAAGCCCTTCTCGGCGCGTGCCCGGGCCTTCTCCATGGTCACTGTCACTTAAAAGTGCATGCCTTTCTCAAATTCCACCGCAGAAAGAGTGCCGTTGTTGTTGGCGTCAAGCTCTTTGAAGCGTTGGCTGATGGCTGGCAAGAGTGCAGCCTCCTTCTCGGTCAACTTACCGTCCTTGTCCGTGTCTGCGCGATTGAATGCCGTTGTCGCCGCCTTGGACGGATTGCCGGTTCCTGGTCCGTATGAGTACGCCTTGTCCTGGCTTGGGGTCTGTGCCTGCAAGGCACCCACACCACCCAGAGAGAGTGCGGCGAAGAGCATCACGCTGCGTGTGTCGAACGAGTACTTGCGTCGTTGCTGTGCTTTCATGGTGAGCCTGGCTCCTTGGAAGTTGAACAGGCTTGCATTGCACCGCAGCATGGCGTGCCGCGCCAGCACTCTTGCCTGCTGTTGCCTCACTCAACATTTGCCAGCGTGGTGTAACGCGGCACGCCTGTTGTGTGTAGATGTCCGCGCAGCTTGTAGCCAGACGCAAACATCCCTGGATGTGCGTTTACACCTCACCTTCTCAGGCGTATGGCCTGACCCGCAGGCCCGTGGCCGTCCTACAGGCAGGGGCCGGTTGCGGCAAAACAATGCATCCAAGCATTTCGCTTGATCGCACGTTTTCCTGAAGGAGTTCTCCATGCAAAAGCAAACCGTCTTCGCCGCCCTGGCCGCCCTGGCATGCACCGCTGCGCTGGCCCAGGCCCCCGCCAACAGCAGTGTGCGCCCTCCGTCCGAAGTGAACCCTTCTGCATCCGGTGGCCCGGCGGCGTCCAAGGCACAGAACAAGGTGGACACGCGCAGCGCCAACAGCAGCGCCATGCCTGCCAACCCCGCAGCGGGCGACGGACGCGCAGCGCCGGTAGCCGAGATCAACCCCAGCGCTTCAGGCGGCAAGGCCGCAGCCAAGGCCGATGCACGGGTCAATGCGCGTTTGATGGACACCAACGGCGACGGCATGGTGTCGCGCCAGGAATGGGACGCCTACCACGCACATGCATGGGACACCATGAAGCCCACCAACGCTGGCGTATCCACGGCAGACATCGACAAGCTCAACCGCACCCCCGCTACGCATTGATCTATCCTCAAGCAGCGCATTGACAGCGCTGTGCTTGCGCCCTTTGGTGCACCATCCTGTGTGCCACAGGGCGTTGGTTCGCGTGCCGCGCATGAAGTGCGTGGTGCGCCGTGGGTAGGGGAATTGGGGGTGAGACGTTTGCACCCGTATGGCGGTGGCGGAGAATCCGGGGCAGATTCACTGCGGTGGCATGTGCTGTGCAGAAGCTGCCGTCCATCTTCCCGTTACCTCTTCAAGGCACCCCCATGGGCAACCGACTCACAGAAATCGCCACGCGCACCGGCGACGCAGGCACCACCGGCCTGGGCAACAACCAGCGCGTCTCCAAAAACAGCCTGCGCATCCATGCCATGGGCGATGTGGATGAACTCAACTCGCACATCGGCCTGTTGCTGTGCGAGCCACTGCCCGATGAAGTCCGCACCCTGCTGGTCGAGGTGCAGCACCAGTTGTTCAACCTGGGAGGCGAGCTGTCGATCCCGGGCTTCGAGCTGCTCAAGGCCGACGCTGTCTTGGCATTGGACGAAGCCCTGGCTCACCACAACGCAGCGCTGCCGCGCCTGCAGGAGTTCATCTTGCCCGCAGGCACCCGCGCCGCTTCACAGGCCCACGTGTGCCGCACCGTGGCCCGCCGCGCCGAACGCGCGGTAGTCGCCCTGGGCAATGAAGAGGCCCTGAACGACGCGCCGCGCCAGTACCTCAACCGCCTCTCCGACCTGATGTTCGTGCTCGCCCGCGTGCTCAACCGCATGGATGGCGGTGATGACGTGTACTGGAAAAGTGAGCGCCTGGCGCAGCAGAATGCTACTGAATAAATAGCATCTAGCGCATATTCATCTAGCGCTTGGGGATGTTTTCATTAAAAATCACCCTCCAGCCTTTGCGAGGGGCGAGCCCCAGACCAGGACCGCCGCGCAAGGGCCGCCCCGCCGCGCTGGCGGTGTCCCCCTTCCCGGATCGCGCTAGCGATTCGAGAGAAGGGGGAAGCAGCGAAGCCGCTCAGGGGGATGCACCTTATCTCGGTGCGAGGATCGCCATCGTCAGCCGCGACACGCAGGTCAGCTCACCCGCTTCGTTGTGCAGATCGATGTGCCACACATGCGTGGTGCGGCCAATGTGCACGGGCTTCGCCGTCCCGGTCACCCAGCCGCTGGTGGCAGAGCGCAGGTGGTTGGCGTTGATATCCAGGCCCACGGCGCGGTAGCCCTCGGGCAGGGTGTAGTAGGCGCCGGTGGAGCCCATGGACTCGGCCAGCACCACGCTGACACCGCCGTGCAGCAGGCCAAAGGGCTGGATGGTGCGGTGGTCTACCGGCACGCGGGCGCGCAGAAAGTCGTCACCCACCTCGACAAACTCAATGCCCAGGTACTCTACGGCGGTATTGCGGTTGGCGGCCTTCAGCAGGGCCAGGTCGATGGGTTTTTTCCAGATGGGCATGGTGTTCACGGGTCAGGGCCAAGTCAGTGCAAGCCGCTGATTGTGCCAATGCCCGTGGCCCCGCCCTGTGCCGCAGGTGCCTAGGAGCCTGTCGGACTTGGAAGTCGTCGGCTGCAAATCGGCCGCAGCGGTCCATTTTTTACCGTCTTTTTGCCCCATAGCCGGGCTATGGGTCTGCAAATCCGGCAAAAACTGTCCTCGCTGGGGCCGATTCTCGCTATCGACGCTCCAAGTCCGACAGGCTCCTAGCCTCAGCCCACAAACTTTCCGTTGGCGCCCATCACCCCCAGGTCCAGAAAGCGCGAGCCCACATACGGCGCGCCGCTGGCGTAGTCGATGGACAGGCCACCCAGGTCGTTGCTGCGGATGCCTGCCAGCGCATTGCGCAGCTTGGCGCGGGTCAGGTCGCGGCCAGCGCGCTCCAGGCCCTCGGCCAGCACACGGGCGTTCACGTAGCCTTCAAAGCTGCGGGCCGAAAACTCCTGGTAGCCCAGCGCGCGCATGGCTTTCTGGTAGTCGCGCACCACGGCGTAGCTGGTGCGGGCGGCGTCGGGCAACACCATCGACAGTGCAATGCCCGAGGCCTTGCCCCCCAGCTGGCGCAGGTTGTCGCCCGACAGCGCCACGCTGGTGGCGGCCAGCGGCGTGCTGGGAGAGACCTTCTTGAACTCGTTGACCAGCGTGGCGGTGATGTCGCCCGCCGTGCCCAGCAGCACGGCGTTGGGCTTGGCGGCCACGGCCTTGCCCACCACGTCGGCCACCTGCGCACCTTGTGCATCCAGCTTGAATGCCTTGGGCGCGGGCTGTTTGGCGGCGGCCATGGCCTTGGTCACATCGGCCAGAAACTCGCGGCCAAAGGCCGTGTCCTGGTACACGACAGCCAGCTCGGTGATGCCCATGGACACCAGCTTCTGCGCCAGGCGCTGGGCCTCATCGGTGTAGCTGGCGCGCACGTGGAACACCGAGCGGTACTCGGCCTTGCGCAGCGAGGTGGCGCCGCTTTGCGGGGCCACATACGGGATCTGCGCCTCGTCCACCAGCGGCAGGATGCGCTGGTTGTTGGCCGTGCCCATGCAGGAGATCAGCGACACCACGTTGGCATCGGCAATCAGCTTGCGCACGTTCTCTTCGGAGCGCGCGGCGTCGTAGCCGTCGTCCAGTGCCAGCAGCTTGATCTCGCGGCCATGGATGCCCTTGGCGTTGGCCTGGGCAAAACCAGCGTCCAGCCCCTGCTTGAGTTCCTTGCCCAGGCTGGCCAGTGCGCCGGTCATGCCGATGGAGCAGCCAATGGTCACGCTCTTGGCGTCCATCGGGTCTTGCACGCCCACGGCGCGCGACGAGGTGGCAAGCAGCAGGCCGGTGCTGGCGGCCACAAGGGATTGGGTGAACTGACGGCGTTGCATGGTCAAAATACTCGCAGGCAAAAAAGCCACCAGCCCCGGATGGGGGCTGGTGGAGGGTGGACGGGGGAAGGTCGATAGACCTAGGGTTAACCCTTATTTTATCGGGCCAGGCTGGCAATTGGCTGTCAGAAGCGCTATGGCCCTATGGCCCTGCGGACCATGTCGAGAAGCGGGCGCCGCGCCCCTACGCTGCGCTGGCCGGGTCTGTGGGCCGGCGCATGCTGCCCGTCTCCACATACCGCTGGTGCCACGACAGCGCCTCGTTCAGCAGGTGCGGCGTGTGCTGGCCCACGGCGCCACGCTTGGCGCGGGCCACGTAGTCGTGCAGCGCGGGCCGGAAGTCCGGGTGCGCGCAGCGGTCGATGATGATCTGCGCACGCTGCGTGGGCGAGTGCCCGCGTAAGTCAGCCAACCCCTGTTCGGTGACAAGGATCTGCACGTCGTGTTCCGTGTGGTCCACATGCGAGGCCATGGGCACGATGCACGAGATGCTGCCGTTCTTGGCCAGCGAGGGCGTCATGAAGATCGACAGGTAGGCGTTGCGCGCAAAGTCGCCCGAACCGCCAATGCCGTTCATGATGGCCGAGCCCATGATGTGCGTGCTGTTCACGTTGCCGTAAATGTCGGCCTCGATCATGCCGTTCATCGCAATCAGGCCCATGCGGCGGATCAGCTCGGGGTGGTTGCTGATCTCCTGCGGGCGCAGCACGATGCGCTGCTTGTAGTAGTCGATGCGGTCGTTGAAGTCCTGCATGGCCGCCGGGCTCAGCGACAGCGCTGTGGCCGAGGCGCTGGCCAGCTTGCCCGAGCGCAGCATGTCCAGCATACCGTCCTGCAGCACCTCGGTGTAGGCCGTGAGGTTCTCGAAAGGCCCGTTGTTCAGGCCCGCGAGCACCGCGTTGGCGATGTTGCCCACGCCCGACTGCAGCGGCAGCAGGTCCTGGGGCAGGCGACCCTTTTTCACCTCGTGCTGCAAGAACTCGATGATGTGGCCCGCAATGCGGTTGGAGGTGTCGTCGGGTGCGGCGTAGACGCTGTTGCGGTCGGGCTGGTTGGTCATCACCACGGCGATGACCTTGCTCGGGTCGCAGCGCAGGTATGGCTCGCCAATGCGCTCATCGGGCCGCGTCATGGGGATGGGCTTGCGGTGCGGCGGCCGGTCGGTGCCGTAGTAGATGTCGTGCATGCCTTCGAGCTGCGGGTTGTGCCAGGCATTCACTTCCAGGATGACCTTGTCGGCCTGGTCCAGCCAGGTCTTGTTGTTGCCCACCGAGGACGACGGGATCAGCCGCCCGTCGGGCAACACGCCTGCCACTTCGACCACGGCTACATCGAGCTTGCCCAGAAAGCCGAACCACACGAACTGCGCCACGTGCGACAGGTGGATGTCCACATACTGCATCTGCCCCGCATTGATCTGGCGGCGCACCGTGGGGTCGGACTGGTAGGGCAGGCGCATCTCGATGCCGTCCACCTGGGCCAGTGCGCCGTCCAATTCGGGTGCGGTGCTGGCGCCTGTCCACAGCCCGATCTTGAAACCATGACCTTGTGCGTTCAGGCTCTCGATGCGGCGCGCCAGCGCACCCGGCACGGCCTTGGGGTAGCCCGCGCCGGTAAAGCCGCTCATGCCCACATGGGCACCGGCGGGGATCAGGGCGGCCGCCTCGTCGGCGGTCATGGTGCGGGAGAGAAAGTCGGGGTACAGCACCCGATCGGCCAGGGACATGAACAAACTCCGCAAAAAGAAAAAGGCCACCCGCCCGGTGAGCGGATGGCCCTGTGGACAAAACCCAGGATGCTAGCCTTCGTTCCTTACAAATTAGGGGTTAACCCTTACAAATGCGGTTCAGCCCAGCCACATCCACAGATTACGCCGCTTTGCGGTTGAGCAGCGCGTACAGCAGGATCGCCCCGAACGTGGCGGTGCCGATGCCGCCCAGCGCGAACTGGCCGAACTTGAGCGTGAAGTCGCCCGTGCCCAGGATGAGGGTGATGGCCGCCACGATGAGGTTCTTGTTCTGCGAAAAGTCCACCTTGTTGTCCACCCAGATCTTGGCGCCCGCCACCGCGATCAGGCCAAACACCACGATGGACACACCACCCATCACCGGCAGCGGAATGGTCTGGATCAGTGCGCCGAACTTGGGGGAAAAGCCCAGCACCAGCGCAAACACACCCGCCAGCAGGAACACGGCGGTGGAATAGATCTTGGTCGCCGCCATCACGCCGATGTTCTCGGCATAGGTGGTCACGCCCGTGCCGCCTGCGCTGCCACTGACCATGGTGGCAATGCCGTCACCGATGAACGCGCGGCCCATGTAGCGGTCCAGGTTCTGGCCGGTCATGGCCGTCACGGCCTTCACGTGGCCCAGGTTCTCGGCCACCAGGATGATGGCCACGGGCGCAATCAGCAGCATGGCATTGCCGCTGAACTGCGGGGCCGCAAAGTTCGGCAGGCCAAACCACGCAGCGTTGGCCAGTGCAGCCAGGTCCATCGGCTTGCCCAGGCCCAGGCCGTTGGTCAGCACTGCATAGATGATGCTGGCCACGATCAGCCCCACCAGGATCAACAGGCGCTGCACCATGCCGCGCGTGAGCACGGCCACCAGGCCCACGCTCACAAAAGTCACCACCTGCATCCAGCTGTCAAAGTTGCTGGCCGCCATGTTCTTGATGGGAATGCCCGCGAGGTTCAGCCCGATCACCGCCACCACCGAGCCGGTGACCACGGGCGGCATGAAGCGCTCGATCCAGCCCGTGCCAATGGCCTGCACCAGCGCGCCGATGAGCGTGTAGACCAGGCCACACGCAATGATGCCGCCCAGCGCCACGCCGATGTTGGCATTGGCCCCTTGGCCCGCATAGCCCGTGGCCGCAATCACCACGCCAATGAACGCAAAGCTGGAGCCCAGGTAGCTGGGCACCTTGCCGCCGGTGACGAGGAAGAAGATCAGCGTGCCGATGCCGCTCATCAGGATGGCCACGTTCGGGTCAAAGCCCATCAGGATGGGCGCCAGCACCGTGGCGCCAAACATCGCAATCACGTGCTGCACGCCCATCACCGCCGTCTGCGGCCAGGGCAGCCGCTCGTCCGGCGCGATCACGCCGCCTTGTTGCAACACATCAGCGCTTTTCACACGCCAGTTCATGAATCCCATGTGGTTGTTCCTTGTGGTTGAGGCGCGAATGCTAGTGGATGCGGCCAGGGTGGGGGACGAGCATCCCGGGCGGGTTACGATGCCCCCGCCCCCGCGAGGCGCCCCGCACCGCTGCCCAGACCCTCACTGCCATGTTTCCTGCACCCACTTGCCCCTCGTGCCGCCAACCCATGCAGGCACACCGCTTTGCCAGCAACCTGGGCGATTCGCTGGAGCTGGACATCTGCTTTGCCTGCCAGGGCCTGTGGTTTGACCGGCACGAGAACCTCAAGCTCACGCCGCAGTCAGTGGTCGAGCTGTTCCGGCTGCTGCACGAACACCGTGTGGACCAGCATCAGCCCCTGGCCGAGAGCATGGCCTGCCCGCGCTGCAACACCAGCCTGGCCAAGGGTTATGACGTGGTGCGCAGCGGCCGTTACATGGTGTACCGCTGTGGGCGCCAGCATGGGCGGTTCAGCACCTTTTCGTCCTTCATGGTCGAAAAAGGCTTTGTGCGCCACATGACGCGCCCCGAGATCGACGACCTGGCCCAACGCGTGGGCGCCATCTACTGCACCAGTTGCGGTGCCCCTGTGGACATCCGCAAGGACCACGCCTGCCCCTACTGCCGCGCTGCGTTCTCCCTCATCGACCCCCAGGCCGTGGTGCGCGCCATGGAGGGCTATGCCCAGGCGGGGGCCCGCGCCAAGGTCTCTGCGGCAGCGCCTGTATCGCCCGTGGACATCGGCGATGCCCTGGTGGCCCTGGAGCGGGACCGCACCCGCGCCGAGCGCGAGCGCCAAAAGCGCGCGTTCACCAGCAGCAGCGATGTGGATGACAACTCTTTCACCGGGGATTTGCTGGCCGCCGGGGTGGCGCTGGTGTGGGCGCTGGTCAAGGACTAGAGATTCAGTGTCGCGCTGGCGGCAAGCCCCGCCAGCACATTGACATACCGCAGCATGCGCTGCGGTCATTCACGACAGGTTGGGGCAGACCGTTCAGAATGGTCCCAGAACCTGTTGAGGAGCCTGTTCAAAGTCTTTTTGAAGTCGCACAAGTACCTTGCCGGGATGGAATGCAAGGCGCGGGGCGCAGCCAATAGCCCGTGCTATCCACAAGCGCCGCAACGCCGCAGACCGCCCGGCAAGGCACTTGCCCGAAGGGTTGAAGTGAAATCGGGTGATTGAACGCCCCGGCTGCTTGCATGGGCATGAGCCCATGCGGCGCATCCGAAGCATCCACTCATCCCGATGGCACTCCAATGCGATCTCCAAAAAGACTTTGAACAGGCTCTAAGGCCCTTGCCCTGGGCCACACCGCATCCCACGCAACCGTGGCGCTCGCAGCCACTGGAGGAGCGCCCCGTGCCGCAGTCCCCCACCCGACGTCCAGCCCGACCGCCGCGCAGCCCTGCGCCACCGGCGCGTGTGCCCCGCCCCACCGGCAGCCTGCTGCAGCGCGCACAGCTGCCGCCCGTGCCCAGCACCCTGCTCATCCCTTTGGCCGCGCGTGCCCACGGCGGCCGCTATTTCCCCTGGCTCGACTGCCACGATGCGGTGGCCCAGGCCTTGCTGACCCAGCTGGGTGCCGATGAGAACAGCACCCTGGACGACCTGCCCACGGTGCTGCATGTGCTGTGGCGCACCCGCGCCATCAAGGAGGCGGGGCGCGCCTTTTTTGCCGAGCACCCGCAGGCCCTGGGCGTCAACCTGGGGTGTGGCCTCACGCACCACTTTCAGTGGCTGGACACGGGGGCCAACCAGTGGCTTGATGCGGACCTGCCTGCGGTGATGGCGCTGCGCAAGCCCCTGTTGCCGCCGCAGTGCCCGCGCATGCGCCATGCCGATCTGGACCTGTCGCAACCCGGCTGGTGGCAGCGGCTCGGGCTGCCCGCGCAGCGCACCGCACCCCCGGTGCTGCTGGTGTGTGAGGGCGTGTTGATGTACCTGCCACCCGCGCAGGTGCACGCCGTGCTGGCCGAGTTTGCGCAGCACGCGCCACCGGGCTCGCGCATGGTGCTGGATGTGATGACGCGCCAGGCCGTGGGTTGCGCGGCCCGCCACGCCAGCGTGGGGCCTACGGGCGCGGAGTTTCGGTGGGGGGTCGGCCGCATGGCAGAGCTGGCGGCCGTGCACCCGCGCCTGCAGTTGCTGCGCGAGCAAAGCGTGGCGGAGGGCTACGGCTGGGCCGGTATTGCCATGGACATGTGGTGGCGCCCCTGGCTCGGTGCGCCGCTGTATGGCCTGGCCACGCTGGGGGTAAGTGACAGCCCCCCCTGAGCCGCTTCGCGTCGTCCCCCTGAGGGGGACGCCACCGGTGGCCTGGCACAGCCAGTTGCACGGTGGCGCTGGCGTGGGGCGCGCCCGTTGCAGAGGTTGGCTACGGCCTGAGCGTCAGTGCGCGCATCCATTGGGGTGCCTTGCCCGTCAGCTGCCCCACGATGGCCGCCTGCAGCGGTGGCAGGCGCCGCGCGCCCTGCAGCACCAGTTGCCGCAGCAGGCGGGGCACCGGGCGGGCGTCGGTGTACAGGCGCACGATGGCGTTGGTGCCCTGGTAGATGGGCCAGGCGTGGCGGTGGTGGCCCTGGGCGTAGGGGGTGAGTGCGTCGGCGCTGCCAATGTCCTGCCCGCGCTGGCGGGCGCTGACCAGCGCGGCGGTGAGCCGCTCCACACCGGCCAGGCCCAGGTTGTAGCCATGGGCCGTGACCGGGTGCATGCCCACGGCAGCGTCGCCCAGCAGCGCGCAGCGGTGGCCCGCAAAACGCTGCGCATACACGGCCACCAGCGGGTAGGCGTGGCGTTCGCCCACCAGCGCCATGGGGCCCAGCCGGTCGTTGAACTGGGCCTGCACCTGGGCGGCAAAGGCCTCGGGGCCTTTGGCTATCAGCGCCGCCGCATCGGCCGCACCCGCGGTGACCACCACCGAGCACAGCGCATGCCCCTCTTGGGGGTCGTCCGGCAGGGGCAGCACGGCCAGTGTGCGGTCGTAGCCAAAACACTCGTGGGCCACGTTGCCGTGGGGCAATGTGTGGCGCATGCGGCAGACGATGACGGTGCGGCCAAAGTCGGTCATCTGCGCGCCCATGCCCAGCTGGCGGCGCGTGGCCGAAAAGCGGCTGTCGGCGGCCACCAGCAGCGGGGCGGTCAGGCGCTGGGGCGTGGCGTTGTTGTCGGGTGCGGTGGGCACGCAGTCCAGCTCGGCATGGCCGGGCAGCGTGGCCACGCGGGTGACCTGGGTGCCAGTGAGCAGGCGCACGCCCGGGGTGCTCGCAGCCACCGCGTGGGCCGTGCGCCGCAGCGCGTGGTTGGGCACGATGAAGCCCAGGGCGTCGGGAGCTGACACATCGCTGTGGGTGCCGCTGGCCGCGTTCAGTTGTAGCGCGCTGTGGCGGCCCAGCGGGCCGTCGTGCACCTGGGCCTCGGCAATCTGGCCCACCTCGTGGTCGGCCAGGTGCGCCCAGCTGCCCAGCCGCTGCAACGTTGCCTGGCTGGGGTGGGTGAGGGCGATCTCGCGGCCGTCGGGCGCAGGCGCGGCCAGCACGCTGTCGCTCTGCTGTTCCACCACGGTGGTGGTGAACCCGGCCTGCGCCAGGGAGATGGCCAGCGACAGGCCCGCCGGGCCTGCGCCGACGATGAGCACGTCGCTGTGGTGGGTGGTCATGGCGGGAGGGATGCAAGGTGACAAGGCGCCCGCCCCGGCGTGGGGAGGCAGCGCGCCATTGTGGGCGGGCGGGCTTTGGCGGGCTTTGCCCTGCGTCAAGCCATGGTGTGGCGATGCTATCCAATCGATAGCTGCTTGTGCATATGGTTCTAGCGCTTGGTGGCTAAAACACCCATATGTCAGTCCTTGGCCGCCTTGCGCGGGGTTTTGGTGGACTTCTTCCTGGCCGGGCCCGCCTTTTTACCGCGCAGGTGCAGTACCCAGGTGACCAGCAGCCACAGGTAGCCTGCAGCGATGCTGTACGCCGCAAAGGCCGCCAGCGACAGCGGCGGCGCGGTGACGGAGCGCGGGTTGGCAATGGTCTCCAGCAACTGGCGCGTGCCGGTACCCAGCGTAGGCGTGGCGTGCTGGCTGCCCGAGCGGGCCATGAGGGCGCCCATGAAGGTGAAGAACTCCATCAGCAGCGCGCCGATCAGAAAGCAGGCCAGCAGGGCCATCAGCTGTGCAAACGCCCGCCGGTTGCCCTTGGCCAGGAACACGATGACCGACACCAGCCACAGCACGGGCAACAACAGGGCCACGGCGGGCCAGGCGGAAAGGAGCATTTGCATCAGAGCGACGGGCCAGGGCCCCCGGGGGAAATTTCGGCAACAACTGGCGCACAGGCGCCCAGAAACGGCCCAGGGGCATGTGCCCGCCAAACCATGCGCAAAGTATAGGTATCCCGCTGGTGGGGTCGCCGCACCCGGCCGCGCAGCACCCGCAGGCCCGGTTTTGGCATGTCAATTCGGAGACCGCGCAGCATGGTCAATGCCGCAGCGCGCTGGTACGCTGCGTCGCCATGGAGACAAAACAAAACACCCCGCCTTTCATTCCCCAGATCCGCCTGTACCAGAACTGGCTGCGCGACGCCCGTGGCCTGCAGTTCGACAGCTACGACGCACTGTGGCGCTGGTCCACCACCGAGCTCGATGCCTTCTGGCAAAGCGTGTGGGACTACTTCCAACTGGAGTCGCCCACCCCCCACACGGCCGTGCTGGCCAAGAACACCATGCCCGGCGCGCAATGGTTTCCCGGCGCCCAGGTCAACTACGCGCGCCAGGCGCTGAGGCATGTGGATGCGGCCCACGCCGCAGGCCTGCCCGCCATCATCAGCCGCAATGAAAAAGGTCACCACCGCGAGCTGAGCTGGCCCGAGTTGCGGCGCCAGGTCGCGTCGCTCGCGCTGCACCTCAAGGCCCAGGGCGTCCAGCCCGGCGACCGCGTGGCCGCCTACCTGCCCAACGTGCCCGAGGCCATGATCGCCTTCCTGGCCACGGTGAGCATCGGCGGCGTGTGGAGCATCTGCGCGCCCGACATGGGTACGCATGCGGTGCTCGACCGCTTCCGCCAGATCGAACCCAAGGTGCTGATCGGCGTGGATGGCGTGAGCTACGGCGGCCGCGACCACGACCGCCGCCCCGTGCTCGCCGAGCTGCGCGAGGCCCTGCCCAGCGTGCAGCATGCCGTGCTGCTGGGCAATCTGGATGCTTCTATTTCTATAGCAGACTGGACAGATTGGACTAGCGCTACCGCCCAAAACGATGCAGAAACGGCTGCCTTCGAGCCGATGTGGCTGCCGTTTGACCACCCCCTGTGGATCGTCTATTCCAGCGGCACCACCGGTTTGCCCAAGCCCATCGTGCACGGCCACGGCGGCACGGTGCTGGTGGCGCTGCAGCTCAAAGTGCTGCACAACGACATCGGCTGCAGCTACGAGCCCAACAGCTTTGGCGAGCGCTACCACTGGTACAGCTCCACGGGCTGGGTGATGTGGAACGCGCAGCTCTCGGGCCTGCTGTCGGGCACCACCTGCGTGATCTACGACGGCAACCCCGGCGGCAGCAAGGACCACCCCGACTGGGGCGTGCTGTGGCGCTTTGCCGCCGAGACGGGCGTGACCTTCTTCGGCGCGGGCGCGGCGTTTTTTGCCAACTGCATGAAGGCGGGTATCACGCTGGCCGACTATGGCGACCTCACGCGCATCCGCGCGCTGGGCACCACCGGCTCACCGCTGTCGCCCGAGGTGCAGCAGTGGGGTACGGCGCAGTTCGAAGCGCTGGGCACATCCGATATCTGGTGGAACAACATCTCGGGCGGCACCGACTTTTGCGGTGCCTTCATCGGCGGCCACCGCGAGATGCCCCAGGTGCCGGGCGAGATGCAGTGCCGCATGCTGGGCGCGGCCGTGGAGTCATGGGATGCCGAGGGCCGCCCTGTGCAGGACGCGGTGGGCGAGCTGGTCTGCGCGCAGCCGATTCCATCGATGCCGCTCTACCTGTGGGGTGACAAGGACGGCAGCCGCTACCTGTCGAGCTACTTCGACATGTACCCCGCAGGCCACGGCCGTCAGCCCGGCGGTGGCGATGGCCCCGCGGGCATGGGCGCGGTGTGGCGCCATGGTGACTGGCTCAAGATCGGCGCCAACGGCGGCTGCGTGATCTACGGCCGCAGCGACGCCACCATCAACCGTCACGGCCTGCGCATGGGCACGAGCGAGATCTACAGCGCTGTCGAATCCTTGCCCGAAGTGCTCGACAGTCTGGTGGTGGACCTGGAGTACCTGGGCCGCGAAAGCTACATGCCGCTGTTTGTGGTGCTGCGCCCCGGCAACGTGCTGGACGAGGCCCTGCGCGCGCGCATCAACGGCGCGGTGCGCACGGCCCTGAGCCCGCGTTTTGTGCCCGACGACATCTTTGTGGTGGCGGAGGTGCCACGCACCCTGAGCGGCAAGAAGCAGGAGCTGCCCATCAAGAAACTGCTGCTGGGCCAGCCGATCGAGAAGGTGGTCAACAAGGACGCCATGGCGAACCCGGGGTGCCTGGACTGGTATGTGGCGTTTGCTGCAGAGCGCAAGGTTGCATAGCCACGCCGAACCGGTGGCCCCTTGCAACCGGAGCGCAGAATGCCTGCAGCGCCAACGCTGGGCGGGCCGTCAGCGGTGGGGCTATTCGGGCATGAACCCGTCAAACCGTTTGAGCACGGCGTTGGCGCGGCCGTTTGATTTGGCGGCATACAGTGCCTGATCGGCTGTGGTCAATAGAGCGCTTGCACATGCAGAGGGGCTGCTTGCGGAAACGTCCCGCAAGCCTTCACGGCAGTCTGCCCAGCGGGCTGACTCCTTGTCAAAGCAACCGACACCGATAGAGACGGTAAGAAATCCTGTCCCCGAAGCCGTGTGCGGGATTTTGAGCCGTGCCACATTCGCCATCAGTGAACTCGCGACGGTCATTGCCCCGGCGCCATCGGTATCCGGCAGAATCAACGCAAACTCTTCTCCACCGTAACGGGCAGGAAGGTCTGCAGGGCGATTTGTACAGGCACGCATGGCACGAGCGATGCCAATCAGCGCATCGTCTCCTGCACCGTGCCCGTAGGTGTCGTTAAAACATTTGAAATGGTCCACGTCCAGCATCAGCACGGACAGCGGTGTATGGCTGCGCTGGGTGCGCTTGCATTCCATCATCAGCGCTTCATCCAGCGTGCGACGGTTGGCAATCCCAGTTAGCGCGTCGATGGCAGAGAGTGTGCGCAGACGGTCTACTGCCAGCTTCAGCCGCAACTGGGTTCTTACCCGCGCAGCCACTATGGCGGGCCGAAATGGCTTTCCGATGAAATCTGCCGCTCCGCTGGCCAGCCCTTTTTCTTCCATCTCTTCGCTATTGTGGCTGGTGATGAAAATGGTGGGCACTTGTTCAAGCGACGGTTGTAAGCGCATAGCACTCAGCACTTCAAAGCCCGACATGCCCGGCATGTCGGCGTCCAGCAAGATGACATCTGGCGGCTCCTGCAGGGCCAGCCGAAGAGCGTCAGCACCATTGAGCGCGTAGCGCACACGGCCGATGGCAGTCAGTGTCTTGGCCAGCACCTGGATCACCGTAATGTCGTCATCGACGATCAAAATATTGGCGCTGGTCGGGTCAATCAAATTGGGCATGGTTGGTAGTCTCTTTCGCAGAGCGCATGTCTTGCCGACATCGTGTGGTGTCGAGCGCAGCAAGCCCGTGGCGCAGATTGTGTCTCAGGCACAAAAGCACTAGGCCTCGTCGGTCAATACGTTCGATAGCGTGCAGGCGGCAGCTGCAAAGTCCAGCGAGTGAACGGCATGGCTCAGAGACTCCATGGCTTGCGGACCCATGAGAGAAAGCAAGTCTGGGGCGAGATTCTCAAAGCTTTTGATCGCCGCCAAGTCCTGCCGGTCAAGAAGCCGTCTCAGATCTTGTACCGCTTGCAGCGTGGATTCCGACACATGGTTCGCAGTGCGTTCCGCGCTGCCCACATTGCCCGGTGCTGTGGGGGGCCTTGCATCACTCGCAAGTGCTGCTTCAGCCGCAGCGCTCAGTTGTCTGAGCGCATCGTTCAGCGAAGCGAGCAAGGCCGCAGCGTCCGTGGTCTCGTCAGCGTCAGCGGCTTGATGCCCGTCTCCCTCGCGCAGCAAAGTTTCCAGCTGGGACGCAATTGCATGCAGCCTGGTGGCACCCAACATGCCAGAGGAGCCTCGCAGCTTGTGCACACGAGAGACCAAAGCGTCATGTTCCTGCGTGTTGGCGCTGTCGGTCGTTGGCGGAAAACCGTCGCTGTAGTCGCGCAAAAAGCGTTGAAGCAAGTTGGTGAACAGCCCAACGTCGCCTTGCATCAAGCGTTTTGCATCCTCGGCGCGAATGCCCTCAATGTCGGGCCAGTGGGCCGATGTGGACTGGTAGCCCGCCGGTTCGGCGAGTGCAACGGCTGCAGTAGTCCCGCGCGCTCTGGTTACCTGCGCGTGCACAGTGCGCACCAACAGCGCGGGGTCCAGTGGCTTGGTCAGAAACGCGTCCATGCCAGCAGCCTCTGCGCGGCGCCGTTCCTCGGTCAGTGCCCCGGCTGTCAACGCAATGATGGGCAGCTTGATCAAGCCGAGTTGGTGGCGCGCACGTCTCGTTGCTTCGTAGCCATCCATGACAGGCATTTGGATGTCCATCAGAACGGCATCAAAACTGGTGCCGCTGCCCTTCATGGCAGTGAGAGCCAGTAAGGCATCCTGGCCGTTGACGCAGACTTCCACGGTTGCGCCTTCTTTCTTGAGCATCTGGCTGGCCACTTCCAGATTGATATCGCTGTCGTCCACCAGCAGAATGCGCATGCCTTGCAGCCATTGGCCTTGTATGGCCTCCAGTCGGGTGAACTGCACGACATGATCTTGCCGCCCCGTGCGTTCCGCCACACTGGCGTTGATGGCATTGAACAGGGAAGATGGATTCACTGGCTTAGTCAGGATGCGGTTTACCACCCCCGTGGGGTCGTGGCTGGCAACATGATCTCTTTCTTGGGCAGATACGACCAGCGTGGCCGGCAAGTCCTTGTTGCCTATGCGCTCCGTGAGCATGATCAATGCCTGTATACCGTCCAAACCCGGCATCTTCCAGTCCACGACCAACGCATCCGGCAGCGGTTGGTGCGCGTCCGCCAGTTCCTGCATTCGGTGAACCAATTCGGTACCAGAGTTCAGCGCTGTAGTACGCCAGCCAAAAGCCTCACCCATTTGCACCAGATTCACTCTGTCGAGCTCGTTGTCGTCAACGATGAATATGCTCAAGCGTCTTTGGCTGGATACTGATTGCCCGGACAGGTCCTCTTCATCGGCGACGGCGAACGGCAGCCGCACCCGGAACGTACTGCCGGCGCCCACCGTGCTGTGCGCACCGACTTCTCCCCCCATGAGTTCGCACAAGCGTTTGACGATGGACAGCCCCAGCCCCGTTCCACCAAACCGCCGTGTGGTGGAAGCATCGGCCTGCGCAAACGGGGTGAAGAGGCCCTTCAGTGCCGTTTCAGAAATACCTTCACCGGTATCCACCACCGAAAATTCCAGCCAGACATGCGGGTCGGCATTGCCCGGATTCTGTTCCCGTGCGACCCGCAGGGACACGCTGCCTTGGGAGGTGAATTTGATGGCATTGCTCAGAAGATTGGACAGCACTTGCCGCAGACGCGTTGGATCTCCCAGCAAAGCTGCGGGCAATACATTCACGCCTTTCAGTTCGATGCTCACACCCTTGTTAGAAGCTTGGGGCGAGTAAAGCTGAAACAATTCCGTCAGCAATTCGGCAGGGCTGAATACGACTGACTCTGTGGTCATTTCCCCAGCTTCAATCTTCGATATATCCAGCACATCATTGATGATGCCCATCAAGGATCTGCTGGCAATTTGCATCTTGGCCAGGAGTTGGCGCTGGTCATCGTTCAAAGGGGTGTCTGCCAGCAAGTGGGACACGCCGAGCACGGCGTTCATGGGAGTCCGGATTTCATGGCTCATGTTGGCCAGAAATATGCTCTTGGCGGCACTCGCCGCTTCTGCTTCGGCCTTCGCGTGGCGCAGGCTTTGCTCTTGCAGGTGGTGCTCCGTCATGTCCTGCGCGATACCGAGATACCCAATAATTCCACCCTGCGTGTCCCGGACCGTGTTGACTGACAGTTGAACAGGCAGATGGTGCCCGTCCTTGTGTACGTAGGTCCATTCACGGCTTTCAAAACCTAGCCGTTCAGCCTCGTGCACAAAGACTCGGAAACCCTGAACCGGGTATCCATACCTTAACGAAAGCTCTTGCCCGTAGGTGTTGACCTCTTCTGCCAAGTGCAGGGGCGCTGGAGAGCTGATCCCCACCATTTCTTGTGCCTTGTACCCCAGCATTTTCTCGGCACCGGTATTGAAGAGGGTAATGGTTCCCTCAAGGTCGGTGGCAATGATGGACTGCTGGGTAGCAGCGCCCAGAACACCCTCGAGGGTGGCGACCACTTGCTGCAGGTGTTCCTCAGCCTTCTTCGTGGCAGAGATGTCTTGGTGTGTGCCAGACATCCATTGCGGCGCACCCTCTGGAGTGCGCGTAATAACCTGTCCGCGGGATTGAACCCAGACCCAATGACCCGTTTTGTGGCGCATTCGCACGACGCTCTGGTAGTGCGGCAGTTCTCCACGGAAATGGGTATCCAGCAGACCCTGCGCTACGGGAAGGTCGTCCGGGTGGCAACGGGTTTTCCAGGTATCGATACTGGTGGGCTGCAGCTCCGCAAGGGTATAACCAATGATGTCTGCCCAGCGCTCGTTGACGGTGATCTCGCCGGTCTGGACGTTCCACTCCCAGGTGCCGACATTCGTGCCCTCGATGATGTGCGCCAGTCGTTCACGCTCCCTGGCAAAGGCCTGGCGGCTTGCCACAATGTCCGTGATGTCGTGCACGATCACGTAAAAACCTCGGACCTCCCCGTTCACGATGTCAGGCAGGTAGTTGGCCAGTGAGTGGCGGCTTCCCATGCCATCAGGACGAGGGATGGAGCGCTCGAATTTTTGCCTTTCGCCGCGCAAGGCCCCCTCTATGTAAGGGCGGTTGCGCTCGAACATATCGGCCCCTAGCAGCTGGACCATGGGTATGCCAAGCAAGCTGGAGGGCTCAACACCAAACCAATCGCTGTAGGCCTTGTTGGCAACGCGGTTACGGAGGTCCTTGTCCCAGTAGCCGATCATGGATGGCACGGAATCGAGCACTGTTTGCAGGTCATGGCGCGCGCTTTCCAAGTCCGCAGTGCGGCTTGCAACCTGTTTTTCGAGACTGGAGGCCAGGTCTGCCATCGCTTTTTCTGCACGCTGACGGTCTCGAATATCTCGCATGAAGCGGGCGATACCGATGATTTGGCCCCGTTCACTGCGTATTGCACTGGCCGTGACAGAAACCGGTGCGAGCACGCCGTCCTTTGCCAACAGTGTCATGTCCACAGGGTCTGCGTCGCCTTTGGACATGACCTTCATTACCAGCTGCTCTTCCTTGCCCTTTTCATCAACAGCCGTCATGCGCTCGATCATGGGTTGTCCCATGGCCTCATCCCTGGTGTAGCCGAACAGGCGCTCTGCCGCAGGGTTCCAGATGATGACCTTGCCTTGCGTTGATTCCCCCACAATGGCATCCGCAGAGCTTTCCATAATCGTCGCCAGCTGAGCCTGCTGCTGCAGGATCTTTCGCTTGCGTTCGAGGCCCGACCGCACAGCCCCCACCAGTAGCGACATCAAAAGGCTGGTCACCATCCCGACGGCAAGTACCGTACGCCACGACAACTGATCGAGGCCTTTGGTGAACTCGGGCCTTGCGGATAGCTCGAAGCGCCATAACCGGCCGTAGATTTCGCGCTCCAATGTCTGCTGCAAGGTGGTTTTTACAGGGGTTCGTTGGCGCTGACTGTTGAATACAGGGTCTGGCTGCGAGGGGTTGGAGACATCGGTGATTGACAGGTCGTACTGCAGCTGTGTGATGTTGAAGTCGGCGAGTACTTCGCTCAATGCGAGGGGGGCGTAGGCCCATCCAAAGCCCATGGACTCGCGGTTGTCAATACCCTCTGGGGTTGTCCCGCCGCGGTAAATCGGGAGGAGGAATAGCACTGAGCGCTGGGGGTCCCCTGATGCCTGGATCAGGGTGATGGGGCCGGTAATTGTGGCTTTGCCCGTTTGCATGGCAGAAATGGCTGCCTGGCGGCGGTTGGCCTCAGACCCAATATCCAGTCCTTGAGCCATGCGGTTGCGCTCATAAGGCTCTATGTATTCGATGACAAAGCGGTCGTCGCTGTGCTCGTTCAGTGTTTTGATCGAGAACCCGGTGAGTCCACCGGCCCGCCTCGCTTGCAGATACGGTTCTGTCTGTGGCCTGGGTACTTTTCGAATGAAGCCAAAACCCCGCGCGCCAGGAAACTCTTGATCGAAGTTCCGCGTTTCGTAGTATTGGCGGAACAGACGTTGGTTGATACCACCCTCGCCAGCCGTTACCACCACAGCCCTGGCCCCTCGCAGGCCGTATTCATACAGTTGCACGCGCTGCTGAAGGCGCTCAACAACATCGTCTGCCAGGGCTTCAAACGTAGTTTGGGCGGAGTGGGTGTTGGCGGCCATTTGGTAGCCAGCGAAAAGTCCGCTCGCTACCGCTCCAATGAGGAAAGTAGCAACCATCCAAGCCAGGGGAGACGACCACAACTTATTCGTACGCATGGATCGAACATCCTCCAAATGATGGCTGTCGCTGAGCAGTGGCATGTGCACAAGGTGGGGCCATTCACCCGGTGATGAGTTGACTCAGCGCCCCCCCAATCCCCATTGGCCAGCCAGCCTGCCAGCGTTGCACAGTGTGCCAATACGTGTATTGCCGTCGCCTGTGCTCTCTCTGTGCGCACATAGCATGCAGCGATTTTTCCGTCTCTCGTGCACACTATAAAGACAGAGAGTGGATATTGAGTCTAACGAGAGCCAAAGGGTGTACAGCCATGTCCATTGCAGCAGCGGCATTGCGCAATCATTATGACGAGCAGCGGGAGCAAATACTCATCGTTGACGATGATGTGGGCTGTGTGCGCCTGTTGCATGCCGTGGTGGCTGACCTGGGCGACGTCGCTTTCACAACGCAGGCAGGTAATGCCATCGGTTTGGCAAAACAAGTGCTGCCGAGCGTTGTGCTTCTTGATGTCTCCATGCCCGAACGGAACGGGTATCAGCTTTGCGAGGATTTGAAGGCCTGTGCAGAAACACGAGATGCTGCCGTCATCTTCATTACCAGCAATGACGGTTTGGATGAAGAACTGAAAGCGTTTGAGGTGGGCGCCTCGGATTTCGTGCCCAAGCCTTTCAACCCCCAGCTTGTGAGGGCCAGAGTGCAGGTTCAATTGGCACTGCGTCGGGAGCAGCGAAGGCTTTTGAGCACGCAGCGGGATCTGGACCACGTCATCAGAAATGTGCCAGGGCACATCACTTTCTGGAATAGCGACCTCATATGCCAACTTTGCAGCGATCATGAGGGGCGATGGTTCCGTGTCCCCACAGGTGGTTTCAAGGGAAAACCGATTCGCGATGTGCTCGGAGATCCAGTGGCTGAATGCGTTCAGCCCCTGTTGATCCGGTTGCTGCAGCGGGCCGGTAGCGGCATCCCGTCAGTAGAAGATAGTGTTGCGCTGGCCTGCCTTGCCGCTGATGGCCACAAACGCGATATCCATGCATCGATGGCCTTGCGCATGGATGCGCAGAACCGTTGGGGTGCCTTGCTCCTGTTGACGGATGTAACTGCTGTCAATGCGGCAGAGGCTGCGCTGAGTGAGGAGAGGGCCCGTGCCCAGGTCATTCTCCGCTCCATCGGCGACAGTGTGATTGCGACAGATGCGGTGGGCCGTATCACTTACATCAACCCCGTTGCGGAGACCATGACCGAGTGGGGGATGGCAGATGCAGTCGGGCAATCGATTGAATGCGTCATGCCCCTCGTGACCCACGGCGAGGAGGTTCCTCTTCAGAACCCTGTT
This sequence comes from Acidovorax sp., assembly GCF_016783915.1. GTDB lineage: Bacteria > Pseudomonadota > Gammaproteobacteria > Burkholderiales > Burkholderiaceae_C > Acidovorax. The sequence goes on along the minus strand of NZ_JADHVT010000021.1, from coordinate 7,581 downwards.
CGCATAGCGCTGAGGCAACAAAGAACGGTGGGCATGGCGCTGGACACAGTGCTTGTGACACGCAACGGCAACAGAGTGAATGTGGAAGATTCCGCCTCCCCTATTCGGGATGCTGATGGCAACATTTCGGGTGCAGTTGTCGTTTTCCACGATGTGAGTGAGGCGCGGGCGATGGCCATCAAGATGACCCATCTGGTCCAGCATGACCAACTCACCGACTTGCCGAATCAGTTACTTCTGGCCGACCGGATATCCCAGGCAATGCGCTCCGCCATGGCTGGGCATAGTTCCTTGGCGTTAATGATTCTGGACCTGGATCACTTCAAATTCTTCAACGACTCACATGGCCACCACATTGGGGATCTGATCCTGCGCACTGTGGCTGATCGGTTGACCGCTACTTTTTCCAGCGACGCCACGGTCAGCAGGCAAGGGGGTGATGAATTCATGATCCTGCTCCCCGAAATTCAATCGCCTGAACAAGCGCGGCTTCTGTCGCAGGCAGCGATTGATGTGGTGTCCTCGACGATCATGATCGAAGGCACTGATTTCCATGTGGGCTGCAGCGTGGGTATCAGCGTCTATCCTGACGATGCGTTGACGCGAGAGGATCTCATGCGACATGCAGATTCAGCGCTGTACCGGGCCAAATCCGACGGACGCAATCGCTACAGCTTTCACTCGGCATCCATAGAGCACATGCTCATGCAACGCAGCCGCACAGGAAAAACCCTGCGCGCAGCAATAGACAATGGCAGGGTGGAGGTTCATTACCAACCACAAGTTGAAGTGCCCAGCCTGAGAGTGGATACCGTAGAGGCTCTTGTTCGGCTTCGAGATGAATCCGGTGAATTGATCGCACCATCAGAGTTCATCGCATATGCCGAGGAGACCGGGCTGATTGTTGCCTTGGGCCGCGCAGTGCTCCTGGATGCATGCAAGCAGATCAAAAATGCGCGCGCTCTGGGTCACAACCTTCATGTGGCTATCAATGTCTCCATCGTGCAATTTGCGCAACCCGATTATTTGGAATCGCTGTGCGAGCTATGTGCTGCGCATGGCGTCAATCCAGAGTGCATTGAGCTGGAGATTACCGAAGGGCAATTGATGCGGGATGCCGATAATATGAAGCACCTTCTTGACCGACTCCGGCAGCATGGGTTCCGGGTCGCCCTGGATGATTTCGGTACGGGTTACTCCAGTTTGGCCTACCTTAGCCAGCTTCCGGTGGATGTACTCAAAATTGACAAATCATTCGTGTCGCAGCTTGCGACATCACACCAGAGCGTCTCCATAGCGTCGGCGATCATTCAGCTGGGCAAGAGCCTGCAGATGGGGTTGATTGCTGAAGGAGTAGAAACCCAAGGACAAGTAGACCAGCTGTTGGGTATGGGTTGCAACACCATGCAGGGGTACTTTTACAGCAAGCCCATGGCTGCAGACGCATTGCTGGTCTGGCTGGAGCAGAGAAAACAGACACAACCCAGCGTGTAAGCCATTTTGTCGCCAAGGTCCGTAGGCTGTGTTGCCTCGAGAGGAGGGAGACAGGGCAGCTTGTAGTTCTGACCCTGATTTCCGAGTTTTGGCTGATACCGCACTTGATGGCCTGTGCAGCAGTTGGCGAACTGCGATGGTTGAATAGTTCAAGCTGGTTGTGCAGGGCCTTATGTGCTTTCGAGAAAAGCGGTAGGACCTATTTCGTTCATTGAAGTGCGCCCTTATGAGCCAGCAGTATTCCGGTCTGCCTCCGTTATTTGCGAGGACAGAGTTTGTTTGGGGGCTCTGTGGCTGATGCCACCGCGGTGGCCCCCTCCCCATCAACGCACTAATCCAGTTTGGCGCCAGATGCCTTGATCAACCGCTCCCACACCGGCCGTTCCTTCGCAATCGCCGCCGCAAACAGCGCGGGTGAGCTGTTCTGCACATCAAAGCCCATGGCCGCAATGCGCTGCGCTACATCGGGCTGCTCGGTGGCCTTGCGTACTTCGGCGGCAATGCGCTCCAGGATGGCAGGGGGCGTGCCGGCGGGCGCGCCAAACGCCAGCCACCCGGCCACGCGGTAGGCCTCGTCGTTCAGGCCCTGTTCGGCCAGGCTGGGCACGTTGGGCAGCGTGCCCATGCGGCGCTCGCCGCTCACGCCAATGGCCTTGAGTTTGCCGGCGTCGATGTGTGCCTTGACCTGCAGTGCGCTGGCAAAAGCAATCTGGATCTGCCCGCCCAGCAGGTCCTGCACCATGGGGGCCTCGCCCCGATAGGCCACGTGGCTCATGTCGGCGTTTTGCGACTGGCTCATGTAGGCCCCAGCCAGGTGTGGGTAGGCGCCCGTGCCATACGAGCCATAGGCCACCTTGCTCTTGTTGGCGGCGATGTATTTCAGCAGCTCGGGGCCGGTAGCCACGGGCACGCTGGGGTGGGCCACCAGCACCAGGGGGGCGATGGCGATCTGGTAGATGGGCGCGATGTCGCGCTCAGGGCTGTAGGGCAGCTTGGTGTACAGGAACTGGTTGGTGAGCATGGAGTTGCTCAGCCCCAGCAGCAGTGTGTAGCCATCGGGCGCGGCCTTGGCCACCGCGTCGGTGCCGATGATGCCGGCCGCGCCGGGCTTGTTGTCGATGACCATGGGCTGGCCCAGGCCCACCGCCATCTTCTCGGCCAGCACGCGCGCCAGCACATCCGTGGCGCCGCCGGGTGCAAAGGGCACGACCACCTTGATCGGCTTGTTGGGGTAGGCGGCCTGCGCCCAGGCGGCGGTGCCGGTGCAGGCGGTGGCGGCGGCCAGCGCGGCTGCGCCGAGCCAGGTGCGGCGGGTTGTCAGGGGGTGGAAGGGCATGGGTTGTCTCCTGTTTTGGTTATCAAAATTCATGAGCGGGCTACGCCTTGCATGGTGGCGGGCCGAGGCCTGGCTGTCACGCCATGGGCTTATGGGCTTATGTGGTCTGGGGGCTCTCTGCAGCGGGGCCAATGGTGGTGCGGACGGTGATGGGGAGGGGCGCTGTCACTTCGCGCAGTCGTACTGCCAGCGTGTCGGCATCAGGGCCTGGCGCCACGGTCACGGTCACGCGCACCGCGTTGTCGCCGTCGGGCTGCACCTGGGGGCGGGGTTGGACAGGGTTGTCGCCGCACACCCCATCGACCAGCGCTTGCACCGTGTGGCAGGCCGCGCGCTGGCGCAGCTCGGGCTTGTAGATCTTGCCCACGTTGGTCACGGGCATGGTCTCCAGCACCTGCACCCAGCGCGGGCGGGCCACGGCCTCGTCCACCCGTTCGGCGGTGAAGGCCAGCAGTTCGGCCTCGGTCGCCTGTGCGCCGGGCACCAGCGTGGCGTACACCACGGGCAGCTCGCCTGCATAGGCGTCGGGCGCGCCCACAGCGGCGCACAGCTGCACGGCGGGGTGGGCGCCCAGCGCGTCTTCGATCACCTTGGGGTCGATGTTGTGGCCGCTGCGGATGATGAGGTCCTTGGAGCGGCCGCTCAGGTGCAGGCGGCCCTGCTCGTCCACAAAACCCAGGTCGCCTGTGGCCAGCCAGCCATCGTGCGTGAAGGCCTTTGCGGTATCGGCTGCGTCGAGGAAACCGGAGAACAGGTTGGGCGATTGAAAAAGCACCATGCCCGGCTGGCCGTGCGGCAGGTCCTGGTCGGACGCATTGCCCTGCGCATCGAGCGCCACCACACGCAGCTGCGTGTAGGGCAGCCGCCAGCCCACGCAGCCCGCCGGTGCATTGACGCCGGGGGGCGTGATGGTGGAGATGCCCGCCATCTCGGTCATGCCCAGGCTTTCGTGGATGTGCAGGCCAAACAGGCGCTCAAACCGGGCAGCCAGCTCGGGCGCCAGGATGGCCGCGCCCGTGCGGCAGTAGCGCAGCGTGGAGATATTGGCGCTGCCCAGCGGCACGTTGGCCAGCGCGGCCAGCACGGTGGGCACGGCCGACAGGTAGGTGCAGCGATAGCGCTCCACCAGCCGCCAGTAGTTGGCAATCACCTCGCGGTTGCGGAACAGGCCGGTGGTGGGGATGATGGTTTCCACCCCCGCAGACAGCGCCGCCAGCGAGCCCGGCAGCACGCCCGCCACGTGGAACAGCGGGTAGCCGTTGATGCCCACATCCTCTGGGCGGATGCCTTGCATCTGCACGCAGCCCCAGGCGGTGAACACCTGCGCGCCGTGGCTGTGGCGCGCCAGCTTGGGCGCGCCGGTGGTGCCACCGGTGTGGAAGTACGCGGCGATGTCAGTGGCCGCAATGTGGCGGCCACTGACCAGGTGGTCGTCGGGGTGCTGGTGGCGCTCGGCCAGGTCCATCACGCCGGCGGGCAGGGCAGGCGCCGCCTCGGGGGCTTCATCGTGCGGGGCCACGCGCAGCACGGTGGTCAGCGTGGGCACCAGGGCGCGCAGGCGCAGCGCCTTGCTCCAGTAGCCCACATCGCCTTCGGCGCCATAAGCAATCAGCACCTTGGCACGCGCCAGGGTCATCATGGCCGCGATTTTCTCGTCGGTGAGCATGGGGTTGAGCGGCTGCACGATGCCCGCCGCCTCGCCGCCCCACAGGGCCAGGTGGTACTCCAGGCAGCCGGGCAGCAGCACGGCCACCGCGTCCTGCGGGCCCACGCCCAGGTGGTGCAGCAGGTTGGCCGTCTGGTGGATGCCGGTGAGCAGCTGGGTGTACGACCAGCGGATGGGCTCGGCGGCAGGGTCGGCCGTGGGCAAAAAGGCCAGCGCCGTCTTGTCGCCAAACGCATGGGCCGAGTTCACGAAGATTTCGTACGTGCTTTGCACCGGCAGTGCCTCAGCCAGGGGATGGGCTTCGAGCCGCTGCACGTCCTGCAGGCTGCGCACCGGGGCACCGGGAGCAAAAGGTCTGTGGAGCGGGGGCATCTGAGGGAGGCGCATGGAGTGTCTCGGGTCTTGTCGGAATGCGGATCGGTCACTGATGGGGGGCGGATGCGGCCTCGTCCTACCCGGCCGCGCCCGCCGCGTGGCCACAGTCTGTCTGTGTGCCAGCGCAAAAGCAGTCACGCAGATGTCAGAGAGGGTTAACGATCCCCTGCGATGCCGTCCACAGGCTCTCAGCGCCAGGCGGCGCTGCGGCACACCCATAATGGACCTTGTTGATTGCCACTGCGCGCCCCTCCGCGCGCCATCACTCCATGAACACTCCGCAGCAGCCCAAACGTTTTTCGATGATTCGTGAGTTCCACCTCGCCGACTGGTTCACGCTGGGCAATGCGGTCTGCGGCGTGGGTGCGCTGTTCTCGGTCATGTCGTACCTGGAGACCAGCAATGTGGTGCATGTGTACTTTGCATGTGCCCTGGTGCTGGCCGCGCTGATCTTTGATGTGCTGGACGGCCGCATCGCCCGCTGGCGCCAGAAAAGCTCGGCCATGGGCCGCGAGCTGGACTCGCTGGCCGACGTGATCTCGTTCGGTGTGGCCCCGGCCATCATTGCCTACGGCTGCGGCATGCAGGGCCTGTATGACCGCATCGTGCTGGCCTACTTTGTGGCCTGCGGCGTGTCGCGCCTGGCGCGCTACAACGTCACGGCCGAAACGCTGTCGGGAGACGATGGCAAGGTCAAATACTTCGAGGGCACGCCCATCCCCACCTCGATCGTGCTGGTGGCGTTGATGGCCCTGGCCGCCTGGCTGGGCGCGGTGCGCGAGAACCTGTGGTTCGGCAAGTTGCTGATCGGCGGCTTCACGCTGCACCCGCTGGTGCTGCTGTTTGCGGTGTCGGGCTCGCTGATGATCAGCCGGATTCGCATTCCCAAGCTCTGAGCCACTGGCTGCCCTGTCATCTCCTGTCCTGTCGTTCTGGATGTTGAACACCATGGCACTGCAAAAAATCGCAGCGTTTTCTGACGGCACACAGGGCGGCAACCCCGCCGGTGTGTGGGTCGGTGACGAGCTGCCCGCCCCCGCTGATATGCAGCGCATCGCCGCTGAAGTCGGCTTTTCTGAAACTGCGTTTGCCGCCCCGCTGGGCGATGGCCGCTGGCGGGTGCGCTACTTTGCGCCCGAGAGCGAGGTGCCGTTTTGTGGCCACGCCACTATTGCCCTGGGCGCCGCGCTCGCGCAGCGCGAGGGCGACGGCGTGTTTGCGCTGTCGCTGAGCCAGGCCGAGATCACGGTTGAAGGCCGCCGCGCGGGCGATCTGGTGCAGGCGGCGTTGCAGTCGCCCCCCACGCGCAGCGGGCCTGTGCCTGCTGGGCTGCTGGCCGATGCGCTGGCTTTGTTCGGCCTCAGCGCGGCCGATCTGGACCCGCGGATTCCGCCCGCGCTCATTCATGGCGGTGCCGACCACCTGGTGCTGGCCCTGCACAGCCGCGCCGCGCTGGCGGCCATGCACTACGCGCTGGATGTTGGCCGCACGCTGATGGTGAACGCCAAGCTGGTCACCATCGTGCTGGTGTGGGTGGAGTCAGACCGCCAGCTGCACACCCGCAATGCCTTTGCGTCGGGCGGCGTGCTGGAAGACCCGGCCACGGGTGCCGCCACGGCCGCGCTGGCGGGCTACCTGCGCGACCTGGGCTGGCCGCACGGCGGTGCCATTGACGTGGTGCAGGGCGAAGACATGGGCATGCGTTCGCGCCTGCGGGCCGAGATCGGGCCGGTGGCTGGCAGCTCCATCCGCGTGTCGGGCACGGCACGGTGGATGGGCGATGGCGAATGAGTTTTGCTATCGAAAATATAGCTACTGGCGCATGATTCACTAGCACTACCGCCCGATTGGTGTAGAAATCTGGCAAACCGAGCACGTGGGGCTCTGTGCGCCCTGTCCGGCCTTCCGCTCAGGCGCTGATCTCGTCCTGGAGCCACTGCACAAAACGCAGCGTCTCCGGTGACGGGTCCGGCGCCATGCCCAGGTAGTGCCGCGTGAGCGGCAGCCGCAATGTGGGCAGGGGCGACACCAGCCGTCCTGAGGCCAGGTCGTGGGTGATCAGCGACACCGGCGCCACCGCAAAGCCCAGCCCGTCCAGGGCGGCCTGCAGCACAAAGTGCAGATGGTCAAACTGCAGGCAACTGGCGGGCTGGAGCGTTGGTGCATTCACCTGCTTCTTCCAGCTTTCCCAGTCTTTGCTGCGCGACTTGGACAGCAGCAGTACGTGGGCCGACAGCGCCTCGGGCTGCGCCACCGGGCGCTGGGCGAACAGGGAAGGCGACCCCACCACCAGCGCCTCGTCCTCCAGGAACGGGTGGACCTGCATGCCTGGCGGCCACCCGCGCGGGCCGCGCCGCAGGGCCAGGTCGAAAGCCTCGGCCGCGTGGTCGGGCGCCAGCGTGCTGGTGATGACCTGGGGCTCGATGTCCGGGTGCTGGGCCACAAAACCCGGCAGCCGGGGGATCAGCCACCGCACCGCAAAGCTGGGCCGCACATTGATCTTCACGCTGCGCAGCCCGGCATCGCCCCGCAGCGCCTTTGCGGCGGCGCCGATCTGCGCGAGCGCAGGGCCGACCTGCGCATGGAACTGGTGGCCTGCCGCGGTGAGCAGCACCTGCCGGGTCTTGCGCTCGAACAGGTCCACGCCCAGGTGGGCCTCCAGCGCCTTGATCTGGCGACTGATGGCGCTGTGGGTGACGTGCAGCTCCAG
>NZ_JADHVT010000020.1 GCF_016783915.1 Acidovorax sp. | reverse complement strand
TGGCACCCCTGAGCTGGTGGTGCTCCAGCCACTCATCGAGGCGGGCGGAAAACCCGTGGCCACCATGAGCCTGGCCGTGCCGCTGGACAACTTGTACGCCGCGGCCAATCGCCGCATGTGGACCGAGATGGCGTTCTTGCTGGGTGGCCTGGTGCTGTCCTTTGCCGTGGCGCAGGTGGGGGTGCGACGCGGTGTGATGCGGCCCCTGCGGCGCCTGCTGCACGCCACGGACGAACTGGCCGAGGGGCGCTATGTGTCGCGCGTGCCCGCCACGGGCCTGCAGGAGCTGACCGAGCTGGGCCGCCGCTTTGACCGCATGGCGCTGACCCGCCAGAAAGCCGAGGCCGAACTGCGCCAGAGCGAAGAAAACCTGGCCATCACGCTGCACTCCATCGGCGATGGCGTGATCGCCACCGACGCGCAGGGCCGAATCACCCGCATGAACGCGGTGGCCGAGCGCCTGACGGGCTGGCCCCTGGCGCAGGCCATGGGGCAGCCCTTGCCCGAGGTGTTTCGCATCGTCAACACCGGCACCCGCGAGCCGCAGGTAGACCCGGTGCAGCTGGTGATGGACCGTGGCCAGGTGGTGGCGTTGAGCAACCACACCACCCTGCTGGCCCGGCACGGTGCCGAGTACCACATCGCCGACAGCGCCGCCCCCATTCGCAACGCGCAGGGACAGATCGTGGGCGTGGTACTGGTGTTCAGCGACGTCAGCGAGTCCTACCGGGTGCGTCGCAAGCTGGAGGACAACGAGGCGCGCTTTCGCACCCTCACGGCGCTGTCGTCCGACTGGTACTGGGAGCAGGACGCGCAGTTTCGCCTCACGCATGTCGAGGGTCGGGCCGATGACCGGCTGGTGCAGGAGGCCGCGCTGCACATGGGCAAGACGCGCTGGGAGCTGGCAGCACCGGGCATGAGCGACGCGCTGTGGGAAGAACACCGCGCGCTGCTGGAGCGCCACCAGGAGTTCCGCGACTTCGAGTTCGAGCGCCGCGACCAGCAGGGCTGCTCGTACTGGGTGTCCATCAGCGGCACGCCCGTGTTTGACGACGACGGTGTGTTTTGCGGCTACCGGGGCGTGGGCAAGGACATCTCGGCCCGCAAGCGCGACGAGAACGAGCTGCGCATTGCGGCCATTGCGTTCGAGTCCCAAGAGGGCATGATCGTCACCGACGCGGACACGCTCATCCTGCGCACCAACCGCGCGTTCAGCCGCATCACCGGCTACAGCGCCGATGAGGTGGTGGGCCGCCGCACCAGCCTGCTGGCCTCGGGCCACCACGACAAGGCGTTTTTTGATGCCATGTGGGCCAGCCTGGCCAGCACCGGCGAGTGGAAGGGCGAGCTGTGGAACCGCTGCAAGAGCGGCGAGGTGAACCTGCACTTCATGGCCATCACCGCTGTGACAGACCAGCACGGGGTGCTGACGCACTATGTGGCCACGCTCAGCGACATCACCCAGCGCGCGGCGGCGGCGCGCGAGATCGAGCACCTGGCGTTCTACGACCCGCTCACCCATCTGCCCAACCGCCGCCTGATGATGGACCGGCTGCAACAGGCCTTTGCCACCAGCGCGCGCTCAGGGCTGCAAGGGGCACTGCTTTGCCTGGACCTGGACCACTTCAAGAACCTCAACGATACCCTGGGCCACGACATGGGCGATGTGCTGCTGCAGCAGGTGGCCCAGCGGCTGACAGCCTGCGTGCGTGAAGGCGACACCGTGGCAAGGCTGGGCGGTGACGAGTTTCTGGTGCTGCTGGAAGACCTGGGTGCCCTCGCCACCGACGCGGCCGAGCAGGCGCAGACGGTGGGCGAAAAGATTCTGGCCGCGCTCAACCAGCCCTACCAGCTCGCATCGCACCATGTGCACAGCACCACCAGCGTGGGCGCGGTGTTGTTCAGTGGCCAGAGCCAGACGGTGGAAGACGTGGTCAAGCACGCCGACCTGGCCATGTACGCCGCCAAGACGGCAGGGCGCAACGGCATCCGCTTTTTTGACCCCCGCATGCAGGCCGCATTGACCGCCCGCGCTGCGCTGGAGAACGACCTGCGCGCTGCGCTGGACCAAGGCCAGTTCACACTGCACTACCAGGTGCAGGTGGGCTGCGGCACCCACGTGGTGGGGGCCGAGGTGCTGATCCGCTGGAACCACCCGGCGCGCGGCATGGTGCCACCGTTCGAGTTCATCCCGCTGGCCGAAGAGACCGGACTCATCCTGCCCATTGGCCTGTGGGTGCTGCAGACTGCATGTGCGCAGCTGTGTCGCTGGCAGGAGCACCCCGCTACGGCCGACCTGCAACTGGCGGTGAACGTGAGCGCGCGCCAGTTCCGACAGGCCGACTTCGTGGAGCAGGTGGTGGCCGTGCTGCGCCAGACCGGCGCGCGGCCCGACCGCCTGAAGCTGGAGCTGACCGAGAGCCTGGCGCTGGACAACGTGGACGACACCATCGCCAAGATGAACGCGTTGCGAGCGCTGGGCCTGCGCTTTTCGATGGACGACTTTGGCACCGGCCAGTCGTCGCTGTCGTACCTGACACGGCTGCCGCTGGACCAGCTCAAGATCGACCAGAGCTTTGTGCGCAACATCGGCATTCAGCACACCGATGCGCTCATCGTGCAGACCATCATCGGCATGGCCCAGAGCCTGGGCATCGACGTGATTGCCGAGGGGGTCGAGACCGAGGCGCAGCGCGCGTTTCTGGAGCGCCACGGCTGCACGCTGTGGCAGGGCTACCTGTTCAGCCGCCCGGTGCCCATCGAGGCGCTGGAGCACCGGCTGCACAGCGGGCTGGGCTGGCAGGTTTCCACGTAGACGGGGTGCGTCTCTGCAGGGCGCTCAATCGCCTGCGGCCCGGGACTACACCGCCATGTAGCGGCCTGGCCGGTGGTTCATGGCCAGCACCAGGTTGAGTGCCACGGCGCCAGCAATGGACCAGGCCACGCGCAGGGGCTCCACCGTCCACAGGGCCAGCAGCACGATGCAGCAGTCCACAGCCATCTGCACCTTGCCAGCGCGCCAGCCGTAGCGGTCTTGCAGGTACAGCGCCGCAATGCCCACGCCGCCCAGGCTGCAGCGGTGGCGGAACAGCACCAGAAACCCGGTGCCCGTGATCAGCCCGCCCGCAATGGCGGCATACAGCGGCTGCAACTGCGCAAACTGTAGGAACTGCGACTGCAGCTCGGTCAGCAGCGACAAGAGCAGCACCGCGATGAAGGTCTTGACGGTGAAGGCGCGGCCCAGCTTGCGCAGTGCCAGCCAGTAAAACGGCAGGTTGAGCACAAAGAAAATCTTGCCAAAACCGATGCCCGTGGCGTAGTGCAGCAAGAATGCCAACCCCGCCGTGCCGCCCGTGAGCAACCCCGCGCTGGTGAAAAACGCCACCCCCACCGAGATCAGCAACACCCCGGTGAAGATGGCTACGGCATCTTCCGTCAGGCTGTGGGGCACGGCCAGGGGGGCAGGCGCTGCGGAGGCGGCAGGGGAGCGGGATGACATGGGCAAAGTGCAGGGGAGTGAAGGCTGTGCGTGCGGCCCCCAAAGGGCAACCGGGTGCGCACGAGCGGTGAATTGGACCATGCAAGCCCCATGCCGGGCTTGTCGTGCATCAAATTCCTGGTGGCAGGCGGCCAAGCGCAAGTCAGCCGATTGCTCTTGAATTGATAGCTGCCTGCGCATGTAAATCATGCGCTACCGCCATTTTTTGCCAAATGTTGAGCGGCGGCAGGCTGGCCGCCGCCAGCGCCTCGTTGATCAAGCGCGTGATGTGCGGCTGCGGTGCCATGGGCGCCAGCGCACTCACCCGCGCCCGGCCCGTATTGCCTATGGGCAGCCGTGCCAGCAAGTGCCCCAGCGGCACCAACGCCAGCCGCTGCACCTGCCCGCCGGCCTCGCGCAGGTCGCGCAACTGCAGGGCGTAGCGCAGCATGACCCTGTGTGACCGCCAATGCAGGGACAGCGTGCTCTGCCCCAGCACGTGAGCGGCCTCCAGCCAGCGCCAGCGGGTGGCTGGCGGCGCACCCGCGTCGCGGTCAAACGCGGCTAGCAGGTGGTCGAACGCGCGTTGCTGGCGCAAGGGGTCGGCCATGGGGGCTGCAGCGCGGCGTGCGGCCAGCTGGCACCAGCGCCGTTGCCGGTGCCGGTAGAACACCTGGGCAAACGCCCCGCTCAGGGGCGTCATCAGCCAGGGCAGGTGGCGCGCGACCACGTCGATGTCGTCGGTGTAAAGCGTGTGGCCGTCGGGCAGTGGCTGCAGCGTGATGCGGTGGTCCCAGCGCCGCATCAGCGCGCCCTCGCCGTTGTCGCGCAGCGTGGGCCAGCCACCGGCCTGGGCAGATGGCTCGATGGAGATGCGCACGGTTTGCGAACCCATGGGCAACAGCCCCAGCAGCCGCATCTGCAACTGCAGGTCGCCGGGGGACCAGTGAGCGGGCCACGGTGTGCCACAGGTGGGGCGGAACAGCACCAGCGGCGCCGCAATGTGGCGAAACACCGCTGTGCTTTGAAGCTGTGCGGCCACCCATTCAGGGGGTGCATTCAAAGGGGTGGACAGGCGCACGCGCACGGTTCAGCACCCGTGCGTTGCAGGGGCGACTGCCGTGCTGGCCAGCTCCTGCCGCGCGTGGCGGATCACGCTCCAGCCGCCGCTGATGGCCAGGCCTGCCATGACGGCCGCCACCACCAGGTCGGGCCAGGCCGTGCCCGTGCCCAGCACCCCCAGCGCGGCGGCCATCACGGCCAGATTGCCCAGCGCATCGTTGCGCGTGCACAGCCACACGCCGCGCATGTTGGCATCGCCTTCGCGCCAGGCGTAGAGCAGGGCGGCCACGCCCAGGTTGGCCGCCAGCGCCAGCAGACCCACGCCGCCCATGGTGAAGGGCTCCGGCGGGACCCCTTGCCACACCCCCCAGGCCACCCGGCCGATCACGAACACGCCAAACGCCAGCATGCTGGCGCCCTTGACCAGCGCGGCACGGGCCCGCCAGGTCAGCGCCATGGCCAGCACCCACAGCGACAGGCCGTAGTTGGCGGCGTCACCCAGAAAGTCGATGGCGTCGGCCAGCAGCGATGCCGACCCCGACTGGGTGCCCGCGCCCAGCTCCACCAAAAACATGGCGGCGTTGACGATGAGCGCAATCCACAGGATGCGGCGGTAGCGTGGGTCGGCGCTGGCCGGGGCGTCGTGGCTGTGGCCGGTGGTCCCGTGGTCGTGATGGCAATGGGCAGACATGGTTTCTTCTCCTGGCAGTTTTGGAAAGCGATGGCATCATTGGAAACCTTGAAGTCACTTGAAGGTCAAGCCCGTGGACCAAGACGCTGCACAGTTCCGTATCGGCGAGGCTGCCCAGCAGTCCGGCGTGTCGGCCGCCAACATCCGGTACTACGAAAAAGAGGGGCTGCTGCCGCCTGGTGCGCGCGGCGACAACAGCTATCGCCTGTACAGCAGGGCGGACGTGCACCAGCTGCGGTTTATCCGCCTGTGCCGCGCCATGGACATGTCGCTGGACGAGGTCAGGACCTTGCTGGCGCTGGACTGGGACAGCAAGACGGACTGCCATGCCGCCTGCGACACGCTGGATGCACACCTGGTGCATGTGCGCACCCGTCTGGCCGAGCTGCAGGCGCTGGAGGCCGACCTGCAGGCGCTGCGCAGCCGTTGCGATGGCGCGGACGCCACCTGCCACATCATCGAAGCGCTGCATGCGCGGGCTGACGCGCAGCCCGTGGGCGCTGCTGCCCCTCCCAGCCAGGGCAAGCGCCATGTGTGAGCAGTTGTTGTGCGGTGTGGCTGCGTGTGTGCTGTTCGCTATTTAATTGATAGCTGCTTGGGCATATGCTTGTAGCGCTACCGCCCGAAAATGGCCCAAATATCTCCAGAAGCCTGCCATGGGCTGCCCTGGCGCAGGCCCCCGCTATGATCCGCCCATGATCTCGCGCCTTCCCGGCCTCTCCCTGTCCGAACGTGTGTGGAACACGGCGCGGCGCTGGGCGGTGGCCTGGTGGCGCATCCTGTATCTGGGCGCGGTGGTGCTGGTGCTGGTGTTGTCGCCGTCCAGCTACGGCAGGGGCACCCGCCGCGCCCTGGCCCGGCACCTGTATCTGGACACGGCGCCGGTGCTGCTGGGCTTTACGGTGCTGGCGGCGCTCATCAGCCTGGTGCTCACGCGCATCGTGGTGGTCACGGCGCTGAGCTACGGGCTGTCGCGCTATGCGCTGGAGATGGTGATCCGCGTGCTGGTGCTGGAGCTCATCCCGCTCACGGCCGCCTTGTTTGTGGCCATGCGCTGCACCATTCCTAACGGCTCGCAACTGGCGCACCTGCGGCTCACGGGCCGGTTCGAGGCGCTGCGCCGCCAGGGGGCCGACCCGGTGCGCATCGAACTGCTGCCCCGCGTGATTGCAGGGGTGTTTGCCTGCGTCACGCTGGCAGCGCTGAGCTGTGTGGTGGCGCTGGTGTTGGCATACCTGGGGGTGTATGGCTTCAACATGGCCGGGCTGCCCAGCTACACGCGCATGTTTGGCCAAGTGTTTTCGCCCAGCGTGACCATGGTGTTTGTGCTCAAGACCCTGTTCTTCAGCTTGGCCGTGGCGCTGATTCCCATGGCTGCTGGCCTCTATGACAGCGGTGAGCGCACCCAGCCCGATTCGGAACTGGGCGGCCTGGCCCGCATGTTTGCGGTGCTGCTGCTGATCGAAGTGGCCTCGCTCATGGGCAACTACTACTGACGGCCCGCGCCTGTCGCACCCACCCGCATAAACCCACGACATGAACGACCATCCTCCTCCCCCATCGCATGGCTCCGCTGCGCCCCTCGCCGGGGCGGACACGCCCCCGGTGGAGACACTGCGCCCGGTGGCCTATCTGGAACTCAAGGCTGCGGCGCTGCTGCTGTTCACCCTGGCACTCATCGTGGGTTCGGGCCTGTACCTGCTGTATGCGCGGGGTGCTTTTGAGCCCACGCAGACGCTGGTGCTGACGGCCGATGACTCCGAAGGCGTGGTGGTGGGCATGGACATGACCTTCTCGGGCTTTCCCATTGGCCGCGTGCGGCGCATCGAGCTGGCCGAATCGGGCAATGCCCGCATCCTGGTGGACGTGCCCCGCAAGGACGCGCACTGGCTGCGCGAGTCCAGCGTGTTCACGCTGGTGCGCGGTCTGGTGGGGGGCACCAACATCCGGGCGTACTCCGGCATCCTGACCGACCCTGCACTGCCCGATGGCGCGGTGCGGCCGGTGTTGCGCGGGGATGCCACGGCGGAGATCCCGCAGCTCATGGCCACCGCGCGCGAGCTGCTGACCAACCTGAACGCCCTGACGTCGCCCGACGCCGCGCTGGGCAACACCCTGACCAACGTCAAGGCCCTCACGGAGCGCCTGAACGGGCCGGGCGGCGCCCTGGGCGTGCTGATGGGCAACGAAGCCGATGCGAAGAAAATTGTGGCCACGCTGGAGCGCACCAACGCGCTGCTGGCGCGCCTGGACGGCATGGCCGCCCGCGCCGACAAACAGGTGTTTGGCAGCGCGGGCAACAAGGACGCGCTGGTGCCTGAGGTGCGCGCCACCGTGGCCCAGCTCAATGGTTTGTTGTCCGACACCCGCACCAGCCTCAAGAAGGTGGATGCTGTGCTGGTGGAGGCCCAGGCCATTGGCGCCAATGCCCGCGAAGCTACCACCGATCTGGGCGCGCTGCGCGCCGAGGTGGAAAGCAACCTGCGCAAGGTAGAAAGCCTGGTCAACGAGATCAACCGCAAATGGCCCTTTGCACGTGATACGGAGCTGAAGCTGCCATGAACCCATCTGCTCCCTATCGTTCGCGGGTCATGTTCCGCCTTTTGGCTATCGGCTGTGCCGTTGTGTTGGCTGCGTGCTCCAGCCATCCTCCGGTGCCCGACTGGCAGATGAATGCCCAGGGCGCGTCCCAGAAGGCCATCGATGCCTACCTGTCTGGCAATGCGCGCGTGGAAAAGCTCGAATGGGACCGCGCCCGCGCCGAAGTCGCCCGCACGGGCCGCCCCGATCTGCTGGCGCGCCTGGAACTGATGCGCTGTGCGGCCCAGGTGGCGAGTCTGGTCACCGAGCCGTGTGAACGCTTTGAGGCATTGCGGACCGATGCCGCAGCGCCCGAACAGGCCTATGCCGACTATCTGGCGGGCCGCGTACAAGCCGGACAGGTGGCTCTATTGCCAACGGCGCAGCGTGCGGTCGCCACGGCAGGCAACGCTGCCGCCTTGGCAGGCATTGCCGACCCACTTTCGCGGCTGGTGGCGGCGGGCGTGCTGTTGCAGGCGGGGCGTGCCAGCCCTGCCGTGATCGCCATGGCCACCGATACCGCGTCGGCGCAAGGCTGGCGCAGGCCGCTGATGGCTTGGTTGCTGCTACAGGTGCAAAGGGCAGAGGCTGCTGGGGACACTGCGGCAGCCGATGCGTTGCGCCGTCGCGTGGGGGTGGTGGAGCAGTCGGGGTTTACGTCTCGATAGCGTTGGCCGCCACGCTAGGGAGGAGGCAGGTAACGAGCGGTGGCGGGGGCAAAAAGCTGCCCCAGTTGCTTCAGCAACCGCTGCTCAAGCCATTGACCAGGCCGCCAGAAGCTGCATTGCCGCTGCTGGTGGCGTCGTCAGCGCAGGCGAGCCTGCAACTGGGTCTCGATGTCGTCTCGCTCCATGGCGAACTGCTGGGGGCTGATTTCGTTGGACTCCAGCTTGCGGGCCACAGACAGCAGCAGCACGGTGTTTTCGAGACGTGTGTCTTGTTGCAGCGAGGGGGGCAGGGCGGTCAGGCGGTCAAAGCTTTGCTTGTACAGCTCGCTCCAGCTCATGGCCCCTGCTTGGGCCTGGGCCTTGGCACCGTCGTACCAGCGCGAGAACTCGTCCAGGGCGTTGTCGCGGGGGCTGGAACAGCCCACCACGGTGGCCAGCAACACCATCGAGCCCCAGAATTTTGGGAAGCGAATCAAGGAAAAACGGTTTGCAGAGATGCGAAAACGTGTGGTCACGATCGTCCTCCATTCCAGAATGCCACCGAAAACACCCGGTGTGCAGCGTCGAATGGTACTCCGATGCTATGCTTTTTGCTACTGTGTTGCTGTTTGGACGCACACGCGCAGCAGCTCAGCACCAGCCGCGTCGGCAGTTGTCACGGATCAGTGGTCCAGAAAGCTGGTGGACAAAATCTGGTCGAGCCCGGTAAGCCCGTGCGACATCGAATCCACAGACTGCACGGCCACGTCCGGCATCAGCAAAGACACCGCTGCCAGCACTGCCAGCACCACGGTTCCGATGAACGCTATCAACGCGCGCGCTCCCGGCGGTAAAGAATGGCGTTTCATGGTGAAGTCCTTTTCAGCAAAAAGGGTGAGGGGCCGCAATGACCTCCCAGCGCAACCTCAATGGCTGCTGGCTAGGATTTCAGCAAAGTGCCGCAGTTCCGCGTGTAAGACAAGTGCGATACCAAGGGCCTATGGGTAACTGTTACGGCCTGTTGCCTTTACAAACCTCCCAGAAACATTCCGCTCCTTGCACGCGGTGGGGGCGTTTCAGGGCCTGCAGTTCGAGGCGGATGGAGCGCCAAGCTGACGAGCTGCAGAGGGCTCCTGTGGAGCCTTCAAGCGGTCATCGCGGCAGGGAATGGCTCAGGGCGCGGGCGCCTGAATCCATGCGGTGATCTGGGCAATGGCTTCCTGCTCCATGCCAATGAAGCCGTGCCAGTGCTGTCCTGCGCACTCGTCTCCCACAGGGTGAGAGCCGCCATCCACCACCATCAGTTTTTTGACGGGCGCCCGTGTCAGCCCTCTCAGAATGGCGGGCGTGTCGCTGGCCTGGCAATGTTTGCAGCCGTCCCTGGCATGGTGGTAAACCAGCACCGGGATATGTATGGCCTGCAGGTCTTGAGTGGGCACTGCACCCGGTGTGCTCCTGCGCACCACGCTGGAGGTCAGTACCAGCCCCGCAATCGCCGGGTCTTTGACATGAACGGCCATCGCTGTCGCAGACACTGTCCCGCGGCTGGTGCCCACAACCCATACGGGCAAGTCGCTCAGGCGCTTCAAAAAATCGAGTACCTTGGCGACATCGATCATGTGTGCCTTGCCCGTGCGCTCATTCCAGCCCAGCTCCATGTCGCTGGGCCGCCCGAAGATCGCCACGTTGTAGCCGCGCGCAATGAAATGCGGGGCAGAGCGGACCAGAAAGTTGCCGCCTGTGGGGCTGCCGTCCTCTACCTTTCCGAATCCACCAGCGCCGCCCGGAAAAAGAAGCACAGTGGCCTTGGCATTCGGAGCAGACTCCCAGAACAGGGAGTTGGTCACTCCGTCGCGGGTGGGCACCTTGAACAGCGTCCCTTGAGCCCACGCTGGCGCCATCACAGCCGCGAGGCTCCACAAGATGCCAACGAACTTCCAACGCATCAGCATTCGCAGATCTCCGGGGATTTCACCCATGATGCGCCGAGCGGGGCGCCCAGTCGGCGATGTTCAGCCCAAAGCGCCGTGGCACTGTGTGCATCAAGCCACCTGCCCTGCGAAGGCTGCAAAAAGCTGGTCGCGCTCTTCGTCTGACTGCGGGCGCATGACCGGCTTGCCGCGAAATCTGCCATTGCTCGGGCGGGCGCTTCGAATGTGAGTGTCACAACGAAGCAGGAAGGCGAAGAGGCTAAAGCGGTCGGGAAGTTCTTCGGCGACAACTATGCAGACATACAAAAGTCTGGCTTCACTGCGCAGAACACAGTCAATCGCTACAACCGTCTTTCGCAACTGCTGGACGGGGTGGATAACGAGCGTAGAGCTACCGGACGGACGAATTCTCCAGAATGTTCCCTTGGACATAACGCAGGCGGAGCTGCTAGCCAAACTCAAGGCAAACGGTATCGACATTTCTCGCTTGGCTGGTACGTCTGGGCCCAGCTGGGAACCGCTTTGGCGCACTCATTGGAATATGGGTGAGCCCTACAGCACCGAGGTATCCGGCTACACCCAACGCATTGCCGATGGCTTCAGTTTGACGCGGCAAAGCCAAGAGACTGCCGCTAGCCAACTTTGGCAGGCGAGACTTCGCCATTGGAAAGAGTCGTTTCAAGTGCTCGTTGTCGGTTTGCTGCTCGGCTGGGCTCTCACCGCTCTCATAGGCTGGATTGCCCGTGGCTTTCTGGGCATACCACGCGGCAAAGACCATCGCCCTGCATAGAGCGACCTTCGAAAGGTATTCGACATGATGAGAAAGGCTGCGCTTCTTCTTGCGGCGATGTGCTCGTTGACCGCCTGCGGCTTGGGGGGGAATTACGCGAGCGAGGTCGGTTGGCGTGAGGGTGGCAAGGCGCGTTGGAACATCTCCGGGGACTTCTCGTCCCTCGATGCATGTCGCACCGCCGCTATCTCCGAATACAACAGCATCAATGCTCGAAACCCCGGACAGGCTTTTTCGTGGGCCTGTTTGAAGAAAAATTCAGACGGCAGCTACGAAAGCCGACACCGCTAGGAGTTCAGAAGCCAAACCCGGTGAAATCCCAGCGGGTTGGAGGGTCTTTTACCGGGAGGCCGCAGCGCTGATGTGCACTGGCCGTGCAGGCTGGCAACTTCTGTGGCGCAAAGCTAAGAATCTTCAGATGGATTCGACAGCCTCCGCCGAGTTCTCCTATGGGAGAGGCCAGATTACAGGCCTACACCCATCGTCTAGCCCATCAATCGATTCCCCCGCGCTGCTGGGTGTTTAGGGTGGGGATTTTTTTAGATGACCCGTGCCAACCGGCGACCTGATGCTTTTTAGGGCTGCAGCGTGGATGTTGGCTTCACACCGCTTCAAGAGTTCGCACCTAAACTGAGGGGTTTATTGATGGGTGTGAAAGCAAAACGGGCCCAGAGGGCCCGTATTTACTGTATCAATGGCGGAGAGGGCGGGATTCGAACCCGCGGTGGGGATTAGCCCACACACGCTTTCCAGGCGTGCGACTTAAACCGCTCATCCACCTCTCCGAAGCCCTCGATTATAGCCACAGGATTGGGGGCGTTCTGGCCACAGGTCGGTATCGCCTGAAAATTTCCATCGGCCGACGCGCTGTCAGCCCGCCTTTTGGGATGTCTGCACCATCTTCATCGCCGACCCTATCAGCGCCGACACCTCGGTCATATTGCTGGGCACGATGAGGGTGGTAGTGGAGTCCGACGCCACCTGGCTGTAGGCGTCCACGGCCTTTTCAGCCACCTTGAGCTGCACGGCCTGTTCGCCGCCGGGCTGGCGGATGGCGGCGGCCACGCGTTCGATGGCCTGGGCATTGGCTTCGGCCACGGCCTTGATGGATTCGGCCTCGCCCTGGGCCTTGTTGATCACGGCCTGCTTTTCGCCTTCAGAGCGGGCGATGAAGGCCTCGCGCTCGCCGGTGGCGATGTTGATCTGTTCCTGGCGGCGGCCCTCGGAGGCAGCGATCAGTGCGCGCTTTTCCCGCTCTGCAGTGATCTGGGCCTGCATGGCGTGAAGGATTTCCTTTGGCGGGGTGAGGTCCTTGATTTCATAGCGCAGTACCTTCACTCCCCAGTTCAGTGCGGCTTCGTCGATGGCCTGCACCACCTGCGCATTGATGATGTCGCGCTCTTCAAAGGTCTTGTCGAGTTCGAGCTTGCCGATGACCGAGCGCAGCGAGGTCTGCGCCAGTTGGGTCACGGCCATGATGTAGTTGCTCGACCCATAGCTGGCGCGCATGGGGTCGGTGACCTGAAAGTACAGGATGCCGTCTACTTGCAGCTGGGTGTTGTCGCGGGTGATGCAGACCTGGCTGGGTACATCGAGCGGGATTTCCTTGAGGCTGTGCTTGTAGGCGACCTTGTCCACAAAGGGGATCAGAAAGTTCAGCCCCGGGGTCAGCGTGCCTGCATATTTGCCCAGGCGCTCCTTGACCCAGGCATTTTGCTGGGGCACGACCTTGACCGAGCGGGCGATGAAGATCACGGCAATGATCAGGATGACGATGGCAATTTCCATGGGAAGCCTTTCTTTGGTGATCGACAGGGAGTCTGTGTTGGTTACAGCGGGTCCACCAGCAGGCGGTTGCCCACCAGCTCTGCCACGCGGTGCATGCCGGTAGAGGGGGTGACACCAGGGCGGTGGATGGCCGTCCATTGGGCGCCCCGATACTTCACAGTGGTGGTGCCGTCCGGGTTCCAGCTTTCAATGTGGATGGTTTCGCCCACATCCATGTTCACGCTGCGGTCCGCACGCGCAGACGGGTCGCCAGGGCGCTTTTTTCTCATCAGGTAGCAGGTCACTACCGCGCCGCCGCCCACGATGGCTGCTGACACTATTTGCAGCGCGGATGCCAGTCCCAGGTGGGCCGCCAGGGCGGCAGCCATCAGCCCCAGGGCCACCATCAGCAAGTAGAAAGTGCCGGTGAGCAGTTCTGCCACGACCACGGCCCCTGCCGCCAGCCACCAGATGGTGGATGCCTCCATGGTGAACCTCCTTGTGTGGTTGTATTTAGTGCACCACATTCTGGGTCAAAAGGATGGCAGTTCAAAGGCGCGTCAACGTTATTCCTTACACTTCGCGCCTATTTCGATTTTTGGCCGGGCAGGCCACGGCTCCTTGGAGGCTGCGCATGAAGTTTCGCTTTCCCATCATCATCATCGATGAAGACTATCGTTCCGAGAACACCTCGGGGCTTGGCATTCGTGCGCTCGCGCAGGCCATTGAGGCCGAGGGCTTCGAAGTGGTGGGGGTCACCAGTTATGGTGATCTCTCGCAGTTTGCGCAGCAGCAAAGCCGCGCCAGTGCGTTCATCTTGTCCATCGACGATGAAGAATTCTCCGAGGGCGAGGGGCTCGATCCCATCGTGCTGAGCCTGCGCAACTTCATTGGCGAGGTGCGCCGCAAGAACACCGAAGTGCCCATTTATGTGCACGGCGAGACCAAGACCAGCCGCCACCTGCCCAACGACATCCTGCGCGAGCTGCATGGCTTCATCCACATGTTCGAGGACACCCCCGAATTTGTGGCGCGCCACATCATCCGCGAGGCCAAGAGCTATCTGGAGAGCGTGCAGCCCCCATTCTTCAAGGCCCTGCTGGACTATGCCGAAGACGGCTCGTACAGCTGGCATTGCCCCGGCCACTCCGGCGGCGTGGCGTTCCTGAAGAGCCCTGTGGGCCAGATGTACCACCAGTTTTATGGTGAGAACATGCTGCGCGCCGACGTGTGCAACGCGGTGGAAGAACTGGGCCAGCTGCTGGACCACAACGGTGCCATCGGCGAGAGCGAACGCAACGCCGCGCGCATCTTCAACGCCGACCACTGCTTCTTTGTGACCAACGGCACATCCACATCGAACAAGATGGTGTGGCACCACACCGTGGCCCCTGGCGATGTGGTGGTGGTGGACCGCAACTGCCACAAGTCCATCCTGCACAGCATCATCATGACGGGCGCCATCCCCGTGTTCATGAAGCCCACGCGCAACCACTTTGGCATCATCGGCCCCATCCCGCAAAGCGAGTTTGAGCCCAAGGCCATCGAGGCCAAGATCAAGGCCAACCCGCTGCTCAAGGGCGTGGATGCCAAGAAGGTCAAGCCCCGCGTGCTCACACTCACGCAGTCCACTTACGACGGCGTGCTTTACAACACCGAGACCATCAAGGGCATGCTCGATGGCTATGTGGACAACCTGCACTTTGACGAGGCCTGGCTGCCGCACGCGGCGTTCCACCCGTTCTATGGCAGCTACCACGCCATGGGCAAAAAGCGCACACGCCCCAAGCACTCGGTGACGTACGCCACACAGTCCATCCACAAGCTGCTGGCCGGTATCAGCCAGGCATCGCATGTGCTGGTGCAGGACTCGCAGACCACCAAGCTCGACCGCCACCTGTTCAATGAGGCGTACCTGATGCACACCAGCACCAGCCCTCAGTACAGCATCATCGCCAGCTGCGATGTGGCCGCCGCGATGATGGAGCCGCCCGGTGGCACGGCGTTGGTGGAGGAGAGCATTCTGGAGGCACTGGACTTTCGCCGTGCCATGCGCCAGGTGGAGGAAGAGTTCGGCAAGAACGACTGGTGGTTCAAGGTCTGGGGCCCTGAAAAGCTCACCGACGAGGGCATCGGCCGTGCGGAAGACTGGATCATCCGCAGCGACAGCAAGAGCAAGAAGGGCAGCAAGTGGCACGGCTTCGGCCAGCTGGCCGACGGCTTCAACATGCTGGACCCGATCAAGTCCACCATCGTCACGCCGGGCCTGAGCCTGGACGGCAAGTTCGACAAGACCGGCATCCCCGCGTCGATCGTGACCAAGTACCTCGCCGAGCACGGCGTGGTGGTGGAGAAGACGGGCCTGTACAGCTTCTTCATCATGTTCACCATTGGCATCACCAAGGGTCGCTGGAACACGCTGCTCACCGCGCTGCAACAGTTCAAGGACGATTACGAGAAGAACCAGCCCATGTGGCGCATCCTTCCCGAGTTCTGCCAGCAGCACAAGCGCTACGAGCGCATGGGCCTCAAGGACCTGTGCCAGCACGTGCACGAGATGTACGCCAAGTACGACATCGCACGCCTGACCACCGAGATGTACCTGTCGGACCTCACGCCCGCCATGAAACCCTCGGACGCGTATGCGCACATCGCGCATCGCACCACCGAGCGCGTGGAGATCGACCATCTGGAAGGCCGCATCACCGTGGGCTTGGTCACGCCGTACCCACCGGGCATTCCGCTGCTGATCCCGGGCGAGGTCTTCAACAAGAAGATCGTGGACTACCTCAAGTTCGCCCGCGAATTCGCCAAGCTGTGCCCGGGCTTTGAGACCGATATCCATGGCTTGGTGGAAGTGGAAGACGAGAACGGCCAGGTGCGCTACTACGCCGACTGTGTGGCAGAGCAAGGTAAGCCCGGCAAGAACCCCAAGCCGCTGGCGACTGCCAAGAACCTGGTGCAAGTGGGCGACGACGGACCCTACGGACGCAACGTGTAAACATTGTCTTTGCGCTGGTGTTTGGGTGCACCAGCTCTCCAGAAATCGCTCCCCGGCATGGCTGGCGGAGCGATTTTTTTGTGCATTTGAATCCGCTGTTGTGGTGCTTCCGTATTGACTGTCAGCCGCGTGGTTTTCATGCGGTGACGACTGTCTTCACACACCTCTCAGGAGATTCTCATGACCCTTCGATTCAACGCCCGCCTTGCCACCATCGCCCTCACTGCTGCCATGGCCGCTGCCGCAATGCCTGCCATGGCGCAGGTCATGGTGGGCGGTGCGCCCATGCTGGCCAGCAAGGACATCATCGACAATGCCGTGAACTCCAAGGACCACACCACTTTGGTGGCTGCGGTCAAGGCTGCAGGCCTCGTAGAGACGCTCAAGGGCCCCGGTCCGTTCACCGTGTTTGCGCCCACCAATGCGGCATTTGCCGCCCTGCCAGCAGGCACGGTCGACACGCTGCTCAAGCCTGAGAGCAAGCCCACCCTGACCAAGGTGCTCACCTACCACGTGGTGGCGGGCAAGTACGACGCCGCTGTGTTGTCCAAGATGATTGCAGACGGCAAAGGCATGGCCAGCCTCAAGACGGTGGCGGGCGGCACGCTCACCGCCAAGGCCAGCGGCAATGCCGTCATGGTGACGGACGAAAAGGGCGGTACGGCCACGGTGACGATTGCCGACGTGTACCAGTCCAACGGCGTGATCCACGTGGTGGACAAGGTCCTGTTGCCTAACTGATTGCGCAACTGACGGGAGGGGCTGCCCGCCCGCTGTGCATGGCCACCGCATCGCAGGGCCGGGATCGGCCAGGGGTTGCTGTGGCCCTGTCAGCGGACCGGCGGCATGTCCTCTCGCACCCGCACGAAACTCGCGAAGCGCGGCACTCCGCTGTCGTGGGTGCCCCGAAAGCGGTAGGTCACCCAGCTGCCCACGGGCGGCGGATGGTCGCGCTCGGCGTCGGTCAACCCTGCGCCCAGCCGGAACCGCTGGCCCGAAGGCATCTCCACCACCAGTGCACCCAGCCGCCCGGCGTGGCGGCCTTGGCCGGGCAGATGTGCCACCACGCGAGCTTCGGTGTCTTCGTGGGTCTTGACCTTGATGAGATCGTCGCTGCGTCCTGCGCGGTACATCGATGCGCCACGGTGCAGCATCAGTCCTTCGCCACCCGCACGCACGGTGCGCAGCAGCAACTTCTGGAGTGCGGCGTCACTCGCCACACGCTGTTGTGGCACCGCCTGCACCCACGCCTGGTCCAGCGCCTCGACAAGCTTGTTCAGTGCAGGAAGGCGCTGGTCAAACGTGCCGCCATGGGCGGGCAGGTCAAACACCATGAAGCGCATCTCGCGCCAGGCGGCGTCGTCCGGCTGCTGCTGGCGCACGGTGGACTGGGCGTGGCTGAATCGTCCGCGCCCCGCCCACAACTCACCGTCCATGGGCGTATCGGGCCAGCCAGCGATGAACCACGCCGGGGCGACCACTGTCTCGCCACCCCGCGTGCGCAGGGTGTGGCCGTCCCAATAGCCGCGCACGCCATCGTATTTTTCGCTCACCCAGTAGTCCGCCAGGCGCATGCCGGGGCGGTACACGTTGGCCAGCAACAGGGCGGGTGCGTCGGCGGCCCAGGCCTGGGGCGTGGTCAGTACAGCCAGGGGCGCGAGGCCCATCCAGGCCAGGTAGTGTCTGCGGAGCATGTTGTGGCGTGTGCTATCAAAAAAATAGCTACCAGCGCATGATTTGCTTGCGCTAGAAGCCAATTGAGAGCTTGAGAGCTCGGCGTGTGGCCTGAGCGGGGATTACACCTGGTCGGCGCTCAGGCCCGCAGTCTGGCTGAAGCCGCCGTCCACGTAGGTGATCTCGGCGGTCATGCCCGAGGCCAGGTCGGACAGCAGGAAGGCCGCCACGTTGCCCACGTCTTCAATCGTGACATTGCGGCGCAGGGGCGAGGCATCCGCCACGCGGCTGAGCAGCTTGCCAAAGTCCTTGATACCGCTGGCAGCCAGGGTCTTGATGGGTCCCGCGCTGATGCCGTTGGCGCGGATACTGCGGCCGTCTTCGGTGCGGCCCACAGCCTCGGCCAGATAGCGCACGCTGGCTTCCAGGCTGGCCTTGGCCAGGCCCATGGTGTTGTAGTTGGGGATGGAGCGCAGCGCGCCCAGGTAGCTCAGTGTCAGCAGCGACGACTTGTCGTTCAGGTAGGGCAGGGCCGCCTTGGCCATGGCCGGGAAGCTGTAGGCGCTGATATCGTGCGCAATGCGGAAGCCTTCACGGCTCAGGCCATCCAGGAAGTTCCCGGCAATCGCCTCGCGCGGGGCAAAGCCGATGCTGTGCACAAAGCCGTCGAACTTGGGCCAGGTCTGCGACAAGTCGGCAAACATCCGCGCGATCTGCTCGTCGCTGGCCACGTCACAGTCAAACACCAGCTGGGAGTTGAACTCGGCCGCAAAGTCGGTGATGCGGTCCTTGAAGCGCTCGCCCACGTAGCTGAAAGCCAGCTCGGCACCTTGCTCGTGGCAGGCCTTGGCAATGCCGTAGGCAATGGAGCGGTTGGACAGCACGCCCGTGATGAGCAGCTTCTTGCCGGTCAGAAAACCCATGTGAAATCTCCTTGTGGAATAGCGGAATGCAGGCTTGGCGCCCGGTGCATGTGGATATGCGGCTTTGGCTGCAAGCCCCTGCGAACGTAGTGCAGAATTGTCGCATGCGGTTTTGGCTGGCTTTGTTGCTGATGGGGTGTGCTGTTCCAGCGTGGGCAGCGCATGCGTATGCCTTGTGGGGCGAGCCGCGCTATCCGGCGGGTTTTGCGCATTTCGACTACGTCAACCCTGACGCCCCCAAGGGCGGCGAGTTGCGGCTGGTCAGCAACCTGCGCGTCTCCACCTTCGACAAGTACAACCCGTTCACCATCAAGGGCAACGCACCCGCCTACCTGTCGTCGCTGATGTTCGACTCGCTGCTGGTGGGCTCTATGGACGAGACCGCGACCGGCTATGGCCTGCTGGCCGGGGACGTAGAGGTCGCCCCCGATGGGCTGTCCGCCACCTTCCGGCTGCGGCCCGAGGCGCGCTTTCACAACGGCAAGCCGGTGCTGGCCCAGGACGTGAAGCACAGCTACGAAACGCTGGTGGGCCCCTTCACCTCACCTGCGTACAAGACCTTGCTGATCGAGGTGGCGGGCGTGGATGTGATCAACGACCGCACCGTGCGCTACCGCTTCAAGCAACCCAATCGCGAGCTTCCCATCACCGTGGGGGGCTTGCCGGTGTTCAGCCGCGACTGGGGCGTGGAAAGCGGCAAGGCCAAGCCCTTTGACCAGGTGGTGATGGACATCCCCATCGGCAGTGGCCCCTACAAAATAGGGCCCGTGCGGTTTGGCAAGGACATTACCTATGTGCGCGATCCGCAGTACTGGGCGCGCGATCTCAATGTGCGCAAGGGCACGGCCAACTTCGACCGCATCCTCGTCAAGATTTACAAGGACAACACCGCGCGGCTGGAAGCCTTGAAGGCGGGCGAGTTTGACCTCATGCGGTTCTTCAGCGCGGGCGATTGGGCCCGCCGCGTCACGGGCAAGAAGTTCGACACCGGCGAGCTGGTCAAGGGCGAGTTCAAGCACAAGCTGCCGTCGGGCTTTCAGAGCTACGTGCTCAACACCCGCCGCCCGCTGCTGCAGGATGCGCGCGTGCGCGAGGCCCTGGGTCTGGCGATGGACTATGAGTGGATGAACCGCCAGATGTTCTATGGCGCCTACCAGCGCGTGAACGGCCTGTTTGGCAACACCGCGTGCGAAACCAAAGGCAGCCCGTCACCCGAGGAGCTCGCGCTCATGGAACCGTTTCGCAAAGATATTCCCGCCGCTGCTTTTGGTCCTATGACCGTGCCTCCGCGCACCGACGGCGATTCGTCGCTGCGTGCCAACCTGCGCCGCGCGCAGGCCCTGCTCAAACAGGCGGGCTGGGAGGTGCGCGATGGCGCCCTGCGCAACGCGAAGGGCGAGGCCATGGTGCTGGAATACATGGACAGCAACGAAGGTGGTGTGCGCACCATCACCCCCTGGATGCGCAATCTCGAAAAGATCGGTGTCACGTTGCGCTTCCGCTCCGTGGACTTTGCGCTGTACCAGCAGCGGCTGCAGAAGTTTGACTTCGACATCACTTCGATGGCCTTCCAGGGCACCCACAACCCGGGGCAGGAGTTTGCCGACATGTTCGGCAGCCAGGCGGCCGATGTGGAAGACTCCGGCAATTTTGCGGGCGTGAAGAACCCTGCGGTGGACGCCCTGATCAAGGCCATGACCTCGGCCAAAACTGAGGCCCAGCTGCTGCCCGCCTGCCACGCGCTGGAGCGCATCATTGCGCACAGCCATTACCTCATTCCGCAGTGGACGGCGGCCACACATCGCATGGCCTACAACGCTTGGCGCCTGGCCAAGCCCGCCGCAGTGCCGCCGTACTCCAGTGGCGAGGGGTGGGTGATTGACACCTGGTGGGCGCGCATACCGCCACAGACCGCGCCCGACCAAAAATAACCACCCGCCAGCCCACCCATGTTTGCCTACATCCTCAAACGTGTCTTGCTCATGCTGCCCACGCTGCTGGGCGTGCTCTTGCTGACCTTTGTGGTGATCCAGTTTGTGCCAGGCGGCCCCGTGGAGCAGTACATGGCCGAAGCCAAGGCCGGTGTGGGCGGCGGCGGTGCCGAAGGCGGCGGCCTGAGCTACCGGGGCGCGCAAGGCGTGGACCCCAAGCGGCTGGAGCAGATCAAGGCCCTGTACGGCTTTGACAAGCCTGCACATGAACGTTTTTTTCAGATGCTGGGCCAGTTCGCGCGCTTTGATCTGGGCAAGAGCTTCTTTCAGAACAAGGACGTGTGGCAACTGGTGGTCGAGAAGCTCCCGGTCTCTATCAGCCTCGGCCTGTGGACCTTCTTCATCAGCTACCTCGTCGCCGTGCCCCTGGGCGTGGCCAAGGCGGTGCGGGCCGGGTCGCGGTTTGACCTGGTGACTACGCTGCTTATCCTGCTGGGCTATGCGATTCCGGGCTTTGTGCTGGGTGTGGCGTTGCTGGTCATCTTTGGCGGGCAGCTGCAGTGGTTCCCGCTGCGGGGACTCACGTCGGCCAACTGGGACGAGCTGTCCTGGGGGGCGCGCATCGTGGACTATCTGTGGCACATCACGCTGCCGGTGATCGCCATGGTGCTGGGCAGCTTTGCCGTAACGGCGATGCTGACCAAAAACGCGTTCCTCGAGGAGATCCGCAAGCAGTATGTGCTAACCGCCCGCGCCAAGGGCCTGAGCGAGCGGCAGGTGCTGTGGAAGCATGTGTTCCGCAACGCGCTCATCCCCATCATCACCGGGTTCCCCGCTGCCTTCATCGGTGCGTTCTTTGCGGGGTCATTGCTCATCGAAACCCTTTTCTCGCTCGACGGCCTGGGCCTGCTCAGCTACGAGAGCGTGATCCGCCGCGACTACCCCGTGGTGCTGGGCACGTTGTACCTGTTCACGCTGATCGGGCTGGTCACCAAGCTCATCAGCGACCTTTGTTATGTGTGGGTGGACCCGCGCGTGAAGTTTGACTAGCCCGAACGGACCCATGGCCCTGATGAGTTCTGCTCCCGCATCACCTTCGCTCTCGCCCTCCCGCCGCGCCTGGCTGCGCTTCAAGCGCAATCGCCTGGGGTATTGGAGCCTGCTGATCTTCTGCGCCCTGGTGCTGGTGAGCCTGTGCGCCGAGCTGGTCAGCAACGACAAGCCTCTCGTTGTGCGATACGAGGGACAGACCTACTTCCCCATGCTCAAGGACTACCCCGAAAAGACCTTCGGCGGAGACTTCGAGACACCGACCGACTACCTGGACCCCTTCATCAAGGAGCGCCTCTCCGCAGGCAGCAACTGGGCGCTGTACACCTTGAACCCCTACGGCCCCAACACGCTCAATTACTTTGCCAAGTCGCCCAACCCCTCGGCGCCTACGGCCGACAACTGGCTGGGCACGGACGACCGGGGGCGCGACCTGCTAGCGCAGCTGCTGTACGGATTCCGTGTGAGCGTGCTGTTTGGTCTGGCGCTCACCATCACGGGCGTGCTGCTGGGTATGCTCACCGGTGCCATTCAGGGGTTCTTCGGCGGCAAGACTGACCTGGCGTTCCAGCGCTTCATCGAAATCTGGGGCTCCATGCCCGAGCTGTATCTGCTCATCATCTTCAGCGCGGTGTTTGCGCCCAGCATTGCCCTGCTGCTCATTTTGCTGAGCCTGTTTGGCTGGATGGGGCTGTCGGACTATGTGCGGGCCGAGTTCCTGCGCAACCGCCAGCTTGACTATGTGAAGGCGGCGCGCGCCCTAGGCGTGAGCAACAGCCAGATCATCTGGCGCCACATCCTGCCCAACAGCCTCACGCCCGTGGTCACGTTTTTACCGTTCCGCATGAGCGGCGCGATTCTGGCGCTGACTTCGCTCGATTTTCTGGGCCTGGGGGTACCGCCGGGAACGCCCTCGCTGGGCGAGCTGCTGAGCCAGGGCAAGAACAGCATTGATGCGTGGTGGATCTCGCTGTCCACCTTCGGCGTGCTGGTGGTCACTCTGTTGCTGCTGACCTTCATGGGGGATGCGCTGCGCGATGCGCTGGACCCCAGAAAGGCGGATCTGTGACCATGACGGCATCGGCCATGAAACCCGCGCTGCTCGAAGTCCACGACCTGCATGTGCGTTTTGGCGCCAAAGAGGTGGTGCGCGGCGTCAACTTCTCGTTGGCCGCGGGCGAAAAGCTGGCGCTGGTGGGCGAGTCAGGCTCGGGCAAGACCATCACCGCGCTGAGCCTGCTGCGGTTGGCGGGCAATGCTGCCATCACCGGCCAGGCCCTGCTGCAAGGGCGTGGCGACTTGCTGGCGATGACCGAGCGCGAGATGCGTGGTGTGCGTGGTGGCGACATCGCCATGGTGTTCCAGGAGCCCATGACCGCGCTCAACCCGCTGATGACGATAGGCCAGCAGATCGCCGAAATCCTCCTGCTCAAGAAGGGACTCACCGGCGCCCAGTGCGCGCAAGCCGCCATCGAGCTGCTGGCGCAGACTGGCATCCCCGAGCCCGCGCGCCGCGCCAACAGCTTTCCACACCAGCTCTCGGGCGGCCAGCGCCAGCGCGCCATGATCGCCATGGCCCTGGCCAGCAGCCCCAAGTTGCTACTGGCCGACGAGCCCACCACTGCGCTCGACGTGACCTTGCGCGGCCAGATCCTGGACCTGCTGAGCGACCTGCAACGCCAGACCGGCATGGCAGTGCTGCTGATTACGCACGACCTTAACCTGGTGCGCCGCTTTGCCGATCGCGTGGCTGTGATGGAGCAGGGTGTGCTGGTAGAGCAAGGCCCGGTGGCCGACGTGTTCGGCGCGCCCCAGCATGCCTACACCCGCCGTTTGATCGCCAGCCAGCCGCGCCGTGATGTGGTCGAGGCAGACCCGCCTGCAGGCACTGCGCCGGTGGTGCTGACGCAGGACCTGCGCGTGGTCTACCCCACGCCACTGCCGGGCATCCAGGGCTGGTTCAAGAAAGGCGAGTTTGTGGCCGTGCAGGGCGCCACGCTGCAACTGCTGCCGGGGCAGACGCTGGGGGTGGTGGGCGAATCCGGCTCGGGCAAGTCCACGCTGGCGCAGGCTATCCTGGGACTGCTGCCATACGCGGGGGAGTTGCAGGTGGGAGGGCAGGCGTGGCAACAGCCCGCCACGCGCAACACACCCGCCAACCAGCAGCTGCGCCGCCGGGTGCAGGTGGTGTTTCAAGACCCGTTCTCATCGCTGTCACCGCGCCTTACTGTCGAAGAGATCGTGGGCGAGGGCCTGAAGGTGCACGAGCCCACACTGACCGTGGCCCAGCGCCGCGTGCGCGTCGAGGCCGCGCTGGACGAGGTGGGCCTGGCCGAGACCCAGTACCCGCGCCTTCTTGAGCGCTACCCCCATGAATTTTCGGGCGGCCAGCGCCAGCGCCTGGCCATTGCGCGTGCCCTCATCGTGCAGCCGCAGGTGCTGGTGCTGGACGAGCCCACCAGCGCCCTCGATGTGACCATCCAGCAGCAGGTGCTGGGCCTGCTGCAGCGCCTGCAAAAAGAAAAGGGCCTGAGCTACCTGCTCATCACCCACGACGTGGATGTGATCCGCGCCATGGCGCACGATGTGGTGGTGATGAAGGACGGCGCAGTGCTAGAAAGTGGCAGCGTGGCCGATGTGCTGGATGCCCCTCAGCACCCGTACACCCAGCGTCTGGTAGCTGCCGCCACAGTGCCTGGTGGGTGAGTTTCAGGCCAAATCTGCCGCAGGCGCTAGTGCAACATGCGCTGGCTGCTATCAATTTTGATTGTCTGGTGCCGTCGGCGCCGAGCTGTTCACTGGGCGCCGCAAGCCTTCAGGCCCCGCTGCGCTGTCATCAGGTCCTGACCGCCACCCGGCGCGCATGTTTCTCTGCACCGGGCTGCGCCCAGACGATCTTGCTCACATCCACTCCCAGGGCCTTCGCGCGCTCCATCAGGTGTTCGCGCACATGCCAGGGCAGGGTGGGGGTGCGTGACAGTACCCACAGGTAGTCGGTGCTGGAGCCCACCACCATCGCCCACTGGTAGTTTTCGTCCAGCGCCACAACGTTGTAGCCGCCATAGAACGGTCCGAAGAACGACACCTTGAGTGCGGCCCGGTCGGGGCTGCCCACAAACTCCGCCCGGCCTTCGGCCTCTCTCCACTGCTTGCGCACCGGGTCGTACCCTCGGTTCACCACCTTGATGGTGTTGTCCGCATTGCGGCTATACGTGGCGCTGGCCTGGGTCAGTCCCCGCTCAAACGAGTTTTCAATGCGCGCCAGCTCGTGCCAGTGCCCTGCATACCGGTCCACGTCAAAGCCCGTGACGGGTTGCACGCCATCTGGCGTGCGTGGCGTTGAGCACGCCGACAGCACCAGCACGCCCATCAACGCAGCCGCGCCCACGATGAGCGGCCAGGGGGAGCGGCGGGGCGCGGTGCGGATGACTTGCATGGCGGGTTCTCCTGTGTGTGGGTTCTGGTGTTGGGGCCAGCGCGCTGGCTGTGCCCTTCTCCTCGTAACCGACTGTAGGGACCGTGGAATGCGCCCGGTGTAGGAAGGCGCTGGCGCCCGGTGTCGGCGGTGTGGCGGGTCTGGTGTCCCTGGCCGGTCGTTGTTGCCGTAGCGTGGGCATTGAGCAGCCCGCGTGCCGCATGTCCTGTGCGTTGTCACCCATGTGTGCATGCAGCCTGCCCCGTGCGGGGTTAGAGTGCTGCAGGGCAACGGCAGTGGGGCCTCTCCACCATCCCGCTTTTGGCTGCTCTGTCATCAAGGAGGTCCCGTGAACCAGCCCAGTTCTCCATCCTTTTCTTCACTCCCAGCAGCCTTGGCACAGGCGCAGCAACACAGTCTTGCTGCCGACGACCCGGCCACACGCAGCTACCAGCAGGCGCGGCGCAACGGCCCGCCGGGTGCGTGGAGCTGTGGCTTGCACCTGGGCCTCGCCAGGTGCTCTGGGCTGCTGGGGTAGATACCCCCATGCCTTCTGTGCGGCTGAGTCTGCCGCTGGGTGGCGAGCGCATTGCACGCCAGTTTTTCCGCCATGCCGTGCCCACTCCTCTGGAGCTGGAAAACGCCATTGCGGTGGTGGAGGATGAAGTCCATGTGGCCCACCAGCAACTGCAAGGCTTGCTGCCGGGCGGGCAGGTGTGGACCCCATGGTCTGCAGATGCGGCGTTGCATGACCTGGCCACCTTGGCGGGCGTGCCGCCGGGGGCCCAGCGCGTGCTGACGCTGGAGGCCATGGAGCGTCTCTTCAACCGCCTGGCCGCTGTGGCCGAGGGGCGCCCCGCAGCACACGAAGGCCTGCCGGAGGATCCTGTCTTTGCGGGCACGCTGCTGGTGTTGCGCGAGCTGATGCACCACCTGCCGTTTGCCACGCTGACCTTGGTGAACAGGCCCTAGTCGCTATCCAGAACTGCGTGAGGCTGCATGCTCCGTGGCATGTCCTCGCGCAGTGCCACAGCACTAAGCAAAGGTATCGACCGACTCTCCCAACCCAGGCAGGCTCTGCGGCTTGTTCACCGGGGTGGATCGTGGCTGCTGGCTGGCCTTGGCCTGTTGCTGTGCCTGGGCCCGGTCCATCTGCTCTTGCTGCATCTGGCGCTGGATGGCGGCTATCTGTTGCTGCACCATCTGGATCTGGGCCTGCAGCAGTTTGACCTTCTCCTGCTTGGCCTTTGCCTCCATGTCCTGTCCCGCAACGTTGCGCAGTTCGTCTGTCAGTTCGCGCATCCGTTTTTGCAGCTTGTTGATGTTGCTGGCTGCACTGGCGCTGGACGCTGTGCCCGTCGATGGGGTTGCACTTGAGATCTGCATGTCGGGTTATCGGCACATCCGCAGAAATCTCAAGCCGTGGCTCCAGTCCGCGCGATGTCTTCCGGCCTGCTGGCCTTCATGCACGCGGCAGTGCTGAGAACCACTCCCGCAGGAAGTCCGTCAGCGCGCGCATCTTGGCCGACAGATCGCTGCGTGTGGGGTAGACCAGCGTCACGTCGGCCGCCGGCAGCGACCATGTTGGTAGCACGCGCAGCAAGCGGCCTGCGGAAAGGTGGACCGCCACGTCCCATTCGGATCGCATCAGCACGCCGTGGCCCTCCAGCGCTCAGGTGGTGGCGCCGGGCATTGCACCCTCTCCTGCAAAGGTGAGGGTCTTTTCTAACCAAAGTGGCCGGATGCGCTAGAGGAATATGCCTGAGTAGCTATCAAAAGCGTAGCGATTTCTGGCTGTCCAGCCACCCTCACCACGGCACCCCTGCAAACCGTTCCACCAAAAAATCCAGCAGCGCTCGCACTGCAGGTGACAAGTGCCTGCGTGACGGGTACAGCGCGTAGATCGTCATTGCCGGCAAGTCCCAGCCCGGCAGCACGGCCTGCAACTCGCCGCAGTGCAGATACGGGTTGACCAGATAGGTCGGTTGCATCGCAATGCCACCGCCCGCCAGCGCGGCGCGCATCAGCGTGGTGGCCTCGTTGGCGCTGAAATGGCCGCTCACGCCCACACGCTCCACCACATCGCCCTGCGTCAGCTGCCATACGCTTTTGCCAAAGTTGGCATAGCTCAGGCACCGGTGCTGCGCCAGGTCGGCAGGTTGCTGCGGCACGCCGTGCGCGGCCAGGTAGGCGGGGGAGGCCACCAGGGCCGAATCGCAGCGGGCCAGCGGCCGGCCGATGAGCAGCGGGTCGGGCTCGGCGCTGATGCGGATGGCCAGGTCGATGCGCTTTTCGACCAGGTTCAGCGATCCCTCGCTCGCGTCCAGGTCGATTTTGAGTTGCGGGTGTTGCGCCAGAAAGTCGGCAATCGCCGCACCCATCTGCGCAAACGCAAACGACACGCTGCAGGTCAGCCGCAGCTGCCCGCGCAGCGCGCCCTCGGTGGTGGTGGCGGTTTCTTCTTCCAGGTCTTGCGACAGCGCCAGCATCTGCTGGCAGCGGCGCAGCGCGTGTTCGCCCGCGTCGGTCAACGTCACGCTGCGGGTGGTGCGCTGCAGCAGGCGGGCCTGCAGCCACTGCTCCATCTCGCCCACATAGCGCGTGACCATGGCGCGTGACATGTCCAGCTTGTCGGCCGTGGCGCTGAAGCTGCCGCTGGTGGCGACTTCGGCAAACACATGCATGGCGGTCAGGCGGTCCATAGGGGGTTATTTGATCGATTTATGAAACAAATATGCGCGAATTATCGGGTTTATTGGATCGATTGGCGCAAATAAACTTCATTCCGTCATCTATCCAACCTCTCAAAACCCTGGAGAAACCACCATGTTCCGCACCACCCTCATCGCCGCCACCTTCGCCGTTGCCTTCACCGGCGCCCAGGCCGCCCAGCCGCTGCAGGTCAAGGTCTACAACGCCGATGGCAACAGCTTCAACGTCAACTCCACGCTGGTCTATGGCGACAAAGAAGCCATGGTCATCGACGCTGGCTTTACCCGTGCCGACGCGCTGCGCATTGCAGCCAACGTGCTCGACACCGGCAAAGAGCTGAAGACCATCTACGTGAGCCAGGCCGACCCCGACTATTACTTTGGCGTGGAAACGCTGAAAGAAATCTTCCCCAAGGCCGACATGGTGACCACGCCCGCCGTGCTGGAGAAGATCAACGCCAAGCTCGCCACCAAGCTCTCGTTCTGGGGCCCCAAGATGGGCGCCAATGCACCGCGCACGCCCGTGCTGCCCAAGGCCATCGCCGGCAACACGCTGAGCGTGGACGGTCAGACAGTCGAGATCCGTGGCACCACCGGCCTGCTGGCGCACCGCCCGTATGCGTGGATCCCGTCCATC
The DNA here is from genome assembly GCF_016783915.1 of Acidovorax sp. GTDB lineage: Bacteria > Pseudomonadota > Gammaproteobacteria > Burkholderiales > Burkholderiaceae_C > Acidovorax. The sequence continues at coordinate 22,276 of NZ_JADHVT010000020.1, read as the reverse complement.
AAGGCCGTGGTCGGCACCATCGGCGTGTTTGGCACCAACACCCATGTGTGGACGGCCGACACGCAAACCGTGGCCGAGCGCAGCGCCTGGGTGGCCCAGCTCGACGAAATGGCCGCGTTGCAGCCCACGGTGGTGGTGCCCGGCCACATGCCCGCCGGTGGCGCGCTGGACGCTGCCAACATCAGCTACACCAAGGGCTACCTGCAAGCGTTTGAGAAGAACGCCGCCGCCACCCAAACCAGCGCCGAACTCATCGACGCGATGAAAAAGGCCTACCCCGCAGCGCCCATGGGCCTGTCGCTGGACATCGGCGCCAAGGTCAACAAGGGCGAGATGAAGTGGTGAGATGACGTGCTGAAAGCTGTCAAAGCAAGTTGTTGAAAGGAACCAGATCGTGACCACGCACCCGCTCCAACAAGTCCTGCAGCATCTGCACGCCGGGCGCTGGAACGCGGCGCACGATCTGGTGCAGCACGACGGCTCCATGCTCGCAGCGTGGCTGCACGGCATCCTGCACCTGCAGGAGGGCGACCTGGAAGACGCCGAAAACTGGTACGACCGCGCTGCCCGCCACTTCCGCAGCCGGGGCACGCTGGCCCAGGAGATTGCCGCCTTTGAAGCTGCGCTGGCAGCCGCCACATCCTCAGACTCTGAAGAAAGACCCTGACCCATGCCCTCCATGCAACCCACCACGGTCACCTACCTGTTCGACCCCCTGTGCGGCTGGTGCTATGCCGCCGCCCCGGTGCTGGCCCGCCTGCAAGCCACGCCCGGCGTACAGGTAGCGCTGGCGCCCACCGGCCTGTTTGCGGGTGCAGGCGCACGGCCCATGGACGCGCAATTTGCGGCCTACGCCTGGTCGAACGATCAGCGCATCGCGCAGCTCACCGGCCAGCCGTTCAGTCCGGCCTACCGCGACCAGGTGCTGGGCCAGCCGACCGGGCGTTTTGACTCGGGCCCCGCCACGCTGGCCCTCACCGCAGTGGCGCAGACCGAGCCCGCGCGCGAGCTGGAGGCACTGCACGCCTTTCAGCACGCACGGTATGTGGACGGGCTCGACACCACGGTGACCACGGTGCTGGCCGATGTGCTGGGCACCCTGGGCCTGCACGGCGCTGCAACCCTGGTGCGCGAGCCCACCGATGCCCTGCGCGCTGCCATGCTGCAGCGCGTGGCCGCCGCCCGCGCCGACATGCAAGACCTGGGTGCGCAGGGCGTTCCGCAACTGGCGGTGGGCGACGCCTCCACCGGCCGCCGCCGCGTGCTGGGCAGCCAGGCCCTGCACGGCAACTTCGACGCGCTGCTGCAGCAGGTGGCGCAGGCCTGAGCGGCGCGGCTCGGGCTGCGCTGTTGCCCACACTGCAATTTGCAGCAAGGCCTGCGCCATGTCTTCAAGCCCTGTGGTCTGCCACGGGCACCCACACCACGGTGTGGTCCGCGCACTCCACATCGCCAGGCGGCTGCCACAAGTCACTGGCCAGCTCAAAGATGTGCGGCGGCACCACCATCGAAAACGTCTCCCCTTGCTCGGCATTGCGCCGCAACACACGCTCGCGCCGCACCTCGCGCGGCGCGTCCAGCACATACACCACCGTGGCATCGGCCCATGCCCCCATGCGGGCGTAGAAGGCATCGCGCTGTTGCTGCTGGATCAGGCCCACCTCCAGCACCACATCGCCACCCGCGTTCAGCACGGCCTCGGCCGTTTTCCAGATCTGCGCCAGGCAGCGCAGCGTGCGGGGCACGTACCAGGCCATCCCATCGGCGTTGGGCTGGTCGGGCCGGTCGGGCGAAAACAGCGTGGCCATCCAGTCGTCCAGGTTCAGCGGAACGGTGCGGTGCTGCTGCACCAGCTGGCGTACAAAGGTGGACTTGCCCGCACCCACTGGCCCAATGACCAGGTGGACGCGGGGGGCGGGGGCAACTGCTGCGGCGGCCGTGTGGGCGGAAGTGGTGTGCATCAAAAAGGACTCCAGAAATGCAAAAAGCCCTCTCTGCAAGCAGGGAGAGCTTTCAATGCGGCGGACAAAAAAGAAAAGCCCTCAACGGCGGTGGAGGGCTTTGCGGTTCGCTCTGACTCCAAGGCCAGATGCGCCTGGGCAGTGTAGGCGGCGGGTACGGGCTGCGTCAATCTGTCGCCCGTCCTTTGCCTTTCACGCTTTTCAGGTACCAAACACCAGCGCCTGGTGCGCCCCCACGCCCGCCAGCACTCCTTCTGCAGATGCCAGCGTGGCGTTGTGCCGCATCTGCGTCGGGTCGCCAGCGGCATACACGCCGGGCACGGTGGTGATCTTGTTCGCGTCGGTGCGGACATAGGGGCCCATGGGGCTATCGTCTATCAAGCAGCACAGTGGCTCGGCCAGCGGGCTGGCGGTTCGATGGTGTGGACCCCGGCCAGCCCATGCTTCATCTCGCGGCGCAGCGGATGCAGGGCGCGGGCGTGCCGGGCGACAGTCGGTCAGGGGTAGCCGTCGGCCAGCTGAAACCGCTGGTCAAAGTTCATCTTGCCCAGCACGCGCAGCGCCGCGTTGCGTGTGGCGTTGTCCACCTTGCTGATGTCCAGGCTATAGCGCTTGGCGGTGGACACCACGTCCACACATTTGTGGCCCCACTGCACCGCCACCAGCAGTGCGGGGCGCTGGCCAGCCTCGGCACCTACCGAGACGCCGCGTTGCTCGGGCCGCAGCATGAATTCGAGGTGGGGGGTGCGCACGAGGGTGAGGCGGTCGGCCCCTCGGGGGCCCAGCGCGAACGAGACAACCCAGTCGTCTTCGTCTTCCACCATCACAAACGGAACATGCTGGGGTGCGGCCATGGTGCTGGGCGTTGGGGTTGGAGGGCTGGGCGGGTGGTCCGCCGTGGAGCACTGCCCGGGGAACGGGCGGGCGCCAGTATGCCGCCGCAAGCGCTGCTCCTGCTGCGGGAGAACCCGAGGTTGGGCTTTTCCAACGCGGTGCGTGGGGTGTCAGCCTGATGCAAGGCTGGCGCAGTGCGTGGCGGGTGGCGCAAAGCGGTGGGGTTTTGCCAGGGGCTGTGCGCCGGTTTTTGGTGTCGGGGTTTTGATGAAAATCGGTCTATGCGCCAGACCGGTATGTCTGTTTAGCTATTGTTTTGATAGTTCTTTGGCAGTGCCGGGCTTTCCGTCGCGGCGGTCGCCAAGCTCTTGGCCAGTTGGCCCACGGTGCGCAGCGCTGGTTCCAGCCGCCCCTGCGCCGGATGCCCGTAGTTGATGCGCACGCAGTGCGCAAACCGCTGGTCGGCCGAGAAGATCTGCCCGGGCGCGAGGCTGATGCCCTGCTGCAGCGCCAGGCGGTGCAACTCCAGTGCGTTCACTTCAGGCGGTAGCTCCACCCACAAGAAGTACCCACCCTCAGGCCGCGATACGCGGGTGCCGGGTGGGAAGTGCTGGGCCACGGCTGCCAGGGCCATCGCCTGCTGCTCGGCCAGGCTGCGGCGCAGCTGGCGCAGGTGCCGGTCATAGCCGCCCTGGGCCAGGTATTCGGACAGCGCCTGCTGCGATGGCGTGGCGGCCGAGAGCGTGGTCATGAGCTTGAGCCGCTGCACCGCCGTGGCAAATCGGCCCGCCGCCACCCAGCCCACGCGGTAGCCGGGCGCCAGGCTTTTGCTGAACGAGCTGCAGTGCATCACCAGCCCTTCGGTATCAAACGCCTTGGCTGGGGGCGGGCGCTGGGGGCCAAAGTGCAGCTCGCCATACACGTCGTCTTCGATCAGCGGCACACCGTGGCGCGCCAGCAGGGCGACCAGCTCGCGCTTCTTGTCCTCGGGCATCAGGCTGCCCAGCGGGTTCTGAAAACTGGGCATGAGCCAGCAGGCCTTGATGGGTTGGCGGGGTGTTTGCCGCTCCAGTGCTTGCGCCAACGCCGCCAGGTCGATGCCATCGCGCGGGTGGGTGGCGATTTCCAGCGCCTGCAGGTTCAACCGCTCCAGGGCCTGCAGCGCGGCGTAGAAGGTGGGCGATTCGACCACCACCACGTCGCCCGGCTGGGTGACGGCCTCCAGGCAGAGGTTGAGCGCCTCCATGGCGCCGTTAGTGATGATGATTTCTTCCACATCCACCGCCATGCCGTGCACGCCGTAGCGCAGGGCGATCTGCTGGCGCAGGCGTTCGTCGCCGGGCGGCAGGCTTTGCACGATGGTCCAAGGGTCGAGCTTGCGCATGCCGCTGCCCAGGCAGCGCGCCAGGCGCTCCAGTGGAAACAGCTCCAGCCCCGGAAAGGCCGAGCCCAGCGGCACCAGGTCGCGGTCGCGCGCCAGGCCCAGCACCTCGAACACCAGGTCGCTGATGGCCACGCCTGTGGAGGTGGCGGCGGGCTGCGAGGGCTGGGGCTCCGCGGGTCGAACCTCGGCCGTACCTGGTAGCCGGGCGCTGACGTAGTAGCCCGAGCGCGGGCGCGCATGGATCAGACCCTGGGCCTCCAGCAGGTAATACGCCTCGAACACGGTGGACGGGCTGATGCCCCGTGTGCGGCTGGCCTCACGTACCGAGGGCACGCGGTCGCCAGGGCGCAGCGCGCCGCTGTGGATGAGCTGGGCAATGGCGTCGGCGTGGCGTTCGTAGCGCTTCATGGGCAGGGCAAGGTTGATGCAGGGCGAACTGATCTGTATTTTTAACTCGAAACTGAATCTGTACTGTTTTTGAGGGCGGGCGTAGAGTGGCGGACTGTGTGGGCGCACGCCTTGCGTGTTTGGCCGCTGTGGGCCACCCAACCGTTTCTTTCCCGGACAAAAAGATCCCCATGACCGATTGCTTGCGCAACTTGCTGCGCCCCGTTCTCAGCCTGCCTGCGGCCACTGCCCTGTTGGCGGTGGCCTTGAGCGCTGGCGCTGTGGCCCAGACGGTGCCTGCCAGCACCACCCCTGCAACCCCGGTTGCCACCGCATCCGCTGCGGCCACGGTGCCCGCGTCGTCCATGTCTTCACGCGTGCTGGCCTGCACCGCGTGCCACGGCAAAGAGGGCCGGGCCACGCCCGACGGCTACTTTCCGCGCATTGCGGGCAAGCCGGCAGGCTATCTGGCCAACCAGTTGCTCAACTTTCGGGACGGGCGGCGCAGCTACCCGCAGATGGGCTACCTCATCGAGCACCTGACGGACGATTACCTGCGCGAGATGGCCGAGCACTTTGCCGCGCTCGACTTGCCGTACCCACCGCCGCCCGCACCACAAGCGCCCGCCGCCGCGCTGGAGCAGGGCCGCCAGCTGGTGCAGCAGGGCGACGCGGCGCGCCGCATTCCCGCCTGTGTGGCCTGCCACGGCGCGGCCATGACGGGCGTGGCACCGTCCATCCCCGGCCTGCTGGGCCTGCCGCGTGACTACCTCAACAGCCAGCTCGGCGCCTGGAAGACCGGCCAGCGCCGCGCGCACGTGCCCGACTGCATGGCCGATATTGCCCGCCAGCTCACGCCCGATGACGTGAGCGCTGTCTCGGCCTGGCTGGCCGCCCAGCCCGTGGCTGCGGGTGGCAAGCCTGCCCGCACGTTACCTGCCGCCATGCCTGCGCGCTGCGGCGGTGTGGCCGAGGTTCCCGTGGCCGCATCGGCTGCACGCTGAAAAGGGATGCACCGATGAAACGCATCCTCTGGACCCTCTCTTCCGTGCTGGCGGCGCTCGGCATTGCCGCAGCGGTGCTGATCACCCTGAACCTGCGTGGCGAAGAGCCGCTGCCCGCCGCCGAGACGCTGCAATCCACGCCTGAGCTGGTGCAGCGCGGCGAATACCTGGCCCGCGTCGGCAACTGCATGGCCTGCCACACCACCCAGGGCGGCGCGCCGTTTGCAGGCGGGCGCGGCATCGAGACGCCGTTTGGCGTGGTGCACAGCTCCAACCTCACGCCCGACAGGTTGCAAGGCATTGGCAGCTGGACCTCGGCCGAGTTCTGGCGCGCCATGCACCATGGCCGCAGCAAGGACGGGCGGCTGCTGTACCCGGCCTTCCCGTACCCCAACTACACGCAAGTGGCGCGGGAGGATTCGGACGCCATCTTTGCCTATCTGCAAAGCGTGCCCGCCTCTGCACAAGCCAACCGCGACCACGCGCTGCGCTTTCCGTACAACACGCAGGCGGCGCTGGGTGTGTGGCGGGCGCTGTTCTTTACCCCGGGGGCGCCCCAACCCCCACCGACGCAAACGGCCGAGTACAACCGTGGCGCCTATTTGGTCAATGGCCTGGGTCACTGCACGGCCTGCCACACGCCGCGTAACGCGCTGGGCGCCACGACCGACGCCAAGGCCTTTACCGGCGGGCTGATCCCCGTGCAGAACTGGTACGCCCCCGCGCTCAATGCGGCGGCCGAGGCGGGCGTGAAGGAGTGGGCGACCGACGACGTGGTGGCGCTGCTCAAGACCGGCGTGGCCCCGCACGGCTCGGTGCTGGGCCCCATGGCCGAGGTGGTGTTCCGCAGCACGCAGTACCTCACCGATGCCGATGCGCGCGCAATGGCCGTGTACCTGCAGGCGCTGCCGCAGCAAGACCGCAAGGCGCCTGCCACCGTGGCCGCACCCCCGGCCAGCGCGATGGCGCGGGGCGGCAAGGTGTACGAGCAGCAGTGCGCACAGTGCCACGGCGATCGGGGGCAGGGCGAGCCCGGCGCGTTTCCGGCACTGGCGGGCAACCGCGCTGTCACGCTGGCCGACCCGACCAACCTGGTGCGTGTGGTGTTGCAGGGAGGTTATCTGCCCGCCACCGCAGGCAACCCGCGCCCGCATGGCATGCCGCCGTTTCAGCAGATGCTGTCGGACGATGAGGTGGCGGCGGTGACCACCTTTGTGCGCAACAGCTGGGGCAACCAGGCGCCGGGTGTGGGTACCATCGAGGTCTATCGCGCTCGCGAGCGGCGCGGCATGTAGCGCCGGGCCATGGGCCAGCGCCAGCCGCTCCGTAGCGCTGCCCTTCAGGAGCCCTTTTGATGTCCAGTCCCGCCGCACTGCCCGAACCCACCCCCACGAGCCCTGCGACCGCCACGCCCGGCGGCTGGTGGGCCGTGTGCCTGTGCGCAGGCTGGTGCGGCACCTGCCGCGACTACCGTCCGCTGTTTGACGAATTGGCGCGCGCGCACCCCGGGGTGCGCTTTGAGTGGGTGGACATCGAGGACGAATCCGAGCTGGCGGGCGACCTGGATGTGGAGACCTTCCCCACCTTGCTGATTGCTGATGGCAAGCGGGCTCTGTTCCTGGGCCCGCTGTTGCCGCAGGCACCGGTGCTTACGCGGTTGTTGACCAGCCTGCAGGCGTCGGCGCCCGGTGGTGCCGGGGCGGGGAGCGAAGCGCAGGGCGTTTTCGACCGGGTGCGCGCAGCACGCGGCGCCTAGCGGGCGGTCTCGCGGGCTGGCAGTGGTGGTTGCCGTGCCACCGCCCATATCTGGACTGCTCTTTTTTTGATAGCTGATAGCGCATGATCTTCTAGCGCTACAGCCACTTTTTGCTCGAAATCTGTGTCCACACCCCATCCACCCTGGTTCCCGCTCAATTCGCTGCAGGCCCAGTGCGACAAGGGCGCCTGGGAGCGGGGCATGGAGCTGTACCGCCAGGCGGACGTGGTGCGTGTGGGCATTGCACCGCAGGCCGGGGGGCGCTGGGTCTTGGCGGGTGAGGTGCAGGGCAGCCTGCCCGACCCGTATGAGGTGTCCGTGCAACTGGTTCTCGCGCCCAACGGGCAGGTCAAGCACTGGTCGGGCGACTGCAATTGCCCCGTGGGAGCGGATTGCAAACACGCCGTGGCCTTGACCCTGGAGGCTGCGCACCAGGACCCTGCGCTCAGCCCCTCGTCCGCACGGGCTGCAGACGCGCGCAAGAGCCAGCAGGACCGCAAGGAGGCCCTGGCGCGCGCCGAGGCCGAGGCGCGGCTGCTGCATTGGTTGCAGGACTGGGACCGGGCCCTCGGCAGTGTTGCCGCTGCACCCCAGGCCCTGGGCGGGCGGCCAGAGCGGCTTGAGCGGCCCGAGTGCTATCTCTATCTGGTCTCCACCGTAGGGCGGCCGCGCACCACCGTGCCGCAGCTGCAGCTGGAGGCCGTGGTCTCTTACCCCAAGGTTACTGGCGGCTGGGCCAAGCCCCAGCAGATCCGCACGCAGCCAGCACCGGGCCAGGCGGTGTACGACCGCGCCAGCGATGCCGACCGCCAGGTGCTGCAACTGCTACGCGCCATGCCACGCAGCGTGGGGTACTACTCGGCGTACAGCGTCGCGCCCATCGGGGTGCTGGAGGGCGCGGTGGGCTTGCTGGCGCTGGAGCAGGCGGCCGCCACGGGCCGCCTGTTTGTGGATGCCGGCGGGTCCACGGTGGGCACCCCCCTGCATTGGGGTGATCCGCTGCCCATCGCGTGGGGCTGGAAGGCGTCTGTGCCTGCCCAGGGTGGCGAGAGTGTCTGGGGGCTGCAGGCCACGCTGCCTGGCGGCACCGCCATCCTGTGCGACAACCAGCCGCCCTTGTACCTGGACGCCGCCCACGGGGTCTGCGGCCCGGTGCACGCCGAGGGCCTGAGCCCTGCGCAGGTGGCCATGCTGCTCAAGGCGCCCGCGCTCAGTGCTGCGGCGCTGCAAAAACACCATGCCGATGTGGTCCGCCGCATTGGCGGGGTGTTGCCGTTGCCGCCGGCGCTGGGTCCGCTCACACAGGTGCGGGGGGTGAAACCCGTAGCGCGCCTGCATTTGGCCTCGACACCTGCTGACAAGGTGGTCGAAATGGGGCTCATCACCGCCCAATTGCGATTTGACTACCAGGGCCGTGTGGGCTGGTGGGCAGGGCAGGAGCTGGCGGTGCTGGTGCCCGGTGCTGACGGGGACCAGGTGCTGCTGCAGCGCGATGCGGTGGCTGAACGCAGTGCTGTCGAACGCCTGGAGGGTTTGGGCCTCCTGGCCACCGACGACGGCCTGTTCGGCATCCCTGGCGAGCGTCCGCAGGACGACTGGATGCACTGGGCGGACGACGGCTTTGCAGCGCTGCGCGACGCGGGGTTTGATGTCACTTTGGATGCTCCGTTGCATGGTTGGGTTCAGCATGCCGACCGGCTGGATGTGGCGCTGCAGCCAGAGGGTGACGACGCGACTACATCGCCCTGGTTTGCGCTGTCACTGGGCATGGAGATCAGTGGTGTGCGCCACAACATCCTGCCCTGGCTACCCGACCTGATTGCCGCCGCAGCGGCCCAGCCGCAGGACCCTGCGACGGGCCTGCCCCAGCTGCCTGCGCATGTCTACATGCCCTCATTGACCGGCGCCGGGTTTGTGCGCCTGCCCACCGACACCTTGCGGCTCTGGATGGCGGCGCTGCTGGATTTGGTGGGTGATCGCGCGCGTGACTTCAACGCCGACAGCCTGAAGCTCTCGCGCCTGGACGCCCTGCGTACCAGCGCAGCGCTGGGTGAGGGCGCGGTGTGGCAGGGCGCTGGTGCCTTGCGCGACATGGTGGCGCAGTTGCAGGGCGCTAGCGCCTTGCCCGAGGTGCCGCTGCCTGCCAGCGTGCGGGCCACGCTGCGGCCCTACCAGCAACAAGGTCTGAACTGGCTGCAGTTTCTGCGCGCCCACGGCCTGGCCGGGGTGCTGGCCGACGACATGGGCCTGGGCAAGACCCTGCAGACGCTGGCGCACATCCAGGTCGAAAAAGATGCGGGGCGGCTGACAGACCCTGCACTGGTCATTGCGCCCGTGAGCCTGATGGGCAACTGGCAGCGCGAGGCCGCGCGCTTTTGCCCAGGCCTGCGATGCTTGGTGCTGCATGGCGCGGGTCGCCATGCAGTGGCCGATGAAGTCACCGAACACGATCTGGTCATCGCTCCGTATTCGTTGCTGCAGCGCGACCGTGAGCGCTGGCTGGCACACCAGTGGCACCTGGTCGTGCTGGACGAAGCCCAGAACATCAAGAACGCCAGCAGCCAGGCTGCGCAGGTGGTGGGCGAGCTGCAGGCGCGCCACCGTTTGTGCCTGTCGGGTACGCCCATGGAAAACCACCTGGGCGAGGTCTGGAGCCTGTTCCACTTTTTGATGCCGGGTTTTCTGGGCAGCCAGCAGCGCTTCAAGGAGGTGTTTCGCACGCCCATCGAAAAGCAGGGCGACGGCGCGCGGATGGCCCAGTTGCGCGCGCGCATCACGCCCTTCATGCTCCGGCGGACCAAGGCGCTGGTGGCGGATGAGCTGCCGCCCAAGGTCGAATCGGTCATGCCCGTGGAGCTGACCGGCGCACAGGCCGACCTGTACGAAACCATCCGCCTGGGGATGGAAAAAACCGTGCGTGAGGCCCTGCAGTCCAAGGGGCTGGCCTCATCGCAGATCACCATCCTGGATGCGCTGCTCAAGCTGCGGCAGGTGTGCTGCCACCCGCAGCTGGTGCCGCTGGAAGCAGCCAAGGCCGTGGAGACCTCGGCCAAACTGGACCATTTGATGACGCTGCTGCCCGAAATGTTGGCCGAGGGGCGGCGCATTTTGCTGTTCTCGCAGTTCACCAGCATGCTCAGGCTGATCGAGACCGAGCTGAAAAAGCGCGACCTGCCCTGGGTCAAGCTCACGGGGCAGAGTCAAAAGCGCGACGCGATCATCGAGCAGTTCGCCAGCGGCCAAGTGCCTTTGTTTCTCATCAGCCTCAAGGCGGGCGGGGTGGGGCTGAATCTGCCGCAGGCCGATACGGTGATCCATTTCGACCCTTGGTGGAACCCGGCAGTAGAGAACCAGGCCACCGACCGGGCCCACCGCATTGGCCAGATGCAAAGCGTGTGGGTGATCAAGCTGGTGGCCCAGGGCACGATTGAAGAGAAGATTCTGGCGCTGCAGGAGCGCAAGGCCCAGCTGGCAAGTAGCCTCTACAGTGGTGCGGCCGCCCGCAAGGAGCCGCTGTTCACCGAAAGCGATCTGGCAGAACTGCTGCAGCCGCTATCACTGTCATAGCTGCTGGCGCAGGTTGCACAAGCGTGTGGTGCCATTGAGGCATGACACCGCCCGGCAGGCTGCATGGACACTGGCTTGAGCGCCCTGCCTGAGCGTGTTGACAACAGTTTTCCCTGCCTGCGCCTTTGCACATCAACACTTTGCACGCTACAATACGAATCTCACGACCAAACGGGCGGGTACCAACCGCCCGTTTTTTTTGGTCGAACGCTTTTGGAGCTCGAAGCTGTCGGGGAAGAGTCTCCGGGGGTTATCGGGTTTTTTGTTTTTCCGGGATTGAACTGAACACGTGGCATTGCAGCAAGTCGTTGAACAAATTGTGACGGGCCTGGGGTATGACCTGGTGGAGATCGAGCGCTCTGCCGGCGGCCTGTTGCGCGTCACCATCGACTTGCCCTGGGTGCAGCCGGCCGCTGACGCGCCCCAGCCCGTGATCGAACAGTTCGTGACGGTCGAGGATTGCGAGAAGGTCACCCGCCAGTTGCAGTTTGCGCTGGAGGTCGATGGCGTCGAGTACAAGCGCCTCGAAGTGTCGTCCCCCGGTATTGACCGGCCCCTGCGCCACGAGCAAGATTTTGTGCGCTTCGAAGGCTCGGTCATCGATATCACCCTGAAGGCGCCCATCGGCGCCGCAGCAGCGGGAGGGCAGGTCAACGCCACCCGCAAGAAATTTCGCGGCACGCTGGAGCGGGCCGAGGCCGGAGGCTGGCAGATCGTCTGGAGCGACGAGCCGCCGGTCAAGCCAGGTCAAAGAGTCAGCAAGAAACGCGTGCCCGCCCCATTGCAGGCGATGGGCTTCACCTTGGACGAATGCCGGGATGTGCGCCTTGCGCCCATCGTGGACTTCAAGGGGCGCGCAGGCAAGGCCGGGGCTGCGCCTGCCTGATTTGCTGCTGAAAAATGTGGGGTGGGTGGCCGCAGCGCGCAGCCCCCGCCCTCGGGTGATTGAAACAGGAGAGTCGTCGCATGAATCGCGAATTGTTGATGTTGGTTGAGGCCATTTCGCGCGAAAAGAACGTGGAGCGTGATGTGGTCTTGGGTGCCGTGGAGTCGGCCCTGGCCCAGGCTACCAAGAAGCTGTACCAGGGCGAGGTGGACATTCGCGTGTCCGTGGATCGCGACAGCGGCAACTATGAGACTTTCCGTCGCTGGCTGGTGGTGCCCGACGACGCTGGCCTGCAGAATCCTGAAGCTGAAGAGCTGCTGATGGATGCCAAGGATCGCATTCCGGACATCGAAGTGGGTGAGTACATCGAAGAGGGTGTCGAGTCCGTGCCCATCGGCCGTATTGGCGCCATGGCTGCCAAGCAGGTCATTCTGCAGAAGATTCGCGACGCCGAGCGCGAAATGCTGCTTAACGACTTCATGTCGCGCGGCGAAAAGATCTTCACCGGTACCGTCAAGCGCATGGACAAGGGCGACATCATTGTCGAGTCCGGCCGCGTGGAAGGCCGCCTGCGTCGCAGCGAAATGATCCCCAAGGAAAACCTGCGCAGTGGCGACCGCGTGCGGGCCATGATCATGGAAGTGGATCTGACGCTGCGCGGCGCTCCCATCATCCTGTCGCGTTCGGCCCCCGAGTTCATGATTGAGCTCTTCCGCCAGGAAGTGCCCGAGATCGAGCAAGGCCTGCTGGAGATCAAGTCCTGCGCTCGTGACCCCGGCTCGCGCGCCAAGATCGCCGTGCTGTCCCATGACAAGCGCGTGGACCCCATCGGCACCTGCGTCGGCGTGCGTGGCACCCGTGTGAATGCGGTGACCAACGAACTCGCTGGCGAGCGTGTGGACATTGTGCTGTGGTCCGAAGACCCCGCACAGTTCGTGATTGGCGCACTGGCTCCGGCCAACGTGTCCTCCATCGTGGTCGATGAAGAAAAGCACGCCATGGATGTGGTCGTGGACGAGGAAAACCTCGCCATCGCCATCGGCCGTGGTGGTCAGAACGTGCGCTTGGCGTCCGACCTGACTGGCTGGAAGATCAACATCATGGACGCCGCCGAAAGCGCGCAAAAGCAGGCCAACGAGACCGACACGGCCCGCAAGCTGTTCATGGAAAAGCTCGATGTGGACGAGGAAATCGCCGACATCCTGATCTCCGAAGGCTTTAACAGCCTCGAAGAAGTGGCTTACGTACCCCTGCAGGAAATGCTGGAGATCGAAAGCTTCGACGAAGACACCGTCAACGAGTTGCGTGCCCGTGCCAAGGATGCGCTGCTCACGATGGAAATCGCCCGTGAGGAAAGCGTGGAAGAGGTCTCCCAGGACCTGCGCGACCTCGAAGGCCTCACCCCCGAGCTGATTGCCAAATTGGCAGAAGGTGGTGTGCACACACGTGACGACCTGGCCGATCTGGCCATTGATGAACTGACCGACCTGACCGGACAGTCTGAAGAGGAAGCCAAAGCCTTGATCATGAAGGCGCGCGAACATTGGTTCGCGGGGCAAGAGTAAAGGTCAGGGAGGCACGAACCACATATGTCCAGTAACACTGTCGCCGAGTTCGCTACCGAACTCAAAAAATCGCCTGAAACCCTGCTCGACCAGCTCAAGGCTGCGGGCGTGGGCAAGGCTGCCCCCTCTGACGCGTTGACCGAGTCGGACAAGCAAAAACTGCTTGCTTACCTGCAGGCCAGCCATGGCACGGCCTCGGCCGATCGCAAGAAGATCACGCTGGTCAAGAAGTCCACCAGCGAAATCAAGCAGGCGGACGCTACAGGCAAGGCCCGTACGATCCAGGTGGAAGTTCGCAAGAAGCGCACTTTCATTCAGCGCGACGAAGGTGCAGAGGCCACTGCAGAGTCGCACGCACCAGCGGCGGTGGAAGAACCCGCTGTGTCGAGTGAAGACCTCGAACTGTCCCGCCGCGAGGAAGAAGCCCGCCGCCAGGCCGAGCTGATCCGCCGCCAGGAGGCGGAACTGGCCGAAAAACGTGCCGAGCGCGAAGCCCGCGAAAAGCGCGAGCGCGAAGCCGAAGAGCGCGCTGCCGCCTACGCTGCTCAGGAAGCTGAGAAGAAGGCTCAGGCCTCTGCGGTCAAGCAGGAAGCCACCCGCGAACAGGCTGCCGAAGCCGCTGCGCGCACGGCAGCACAGAACGAAGCCCGCGAAAAGGCTGCTGCCGAATCCAAGGCACGCTCTGATGAAGAAGCCGCCCGTGCGGCCGACCTGGATGCACGCCGCCGCAAGGCCGAGGCCGAAGCTGCTGCTATCCGCTCCATGATGGCCACGCCCAAGAAGGCGGTCATGGTGGCCAAGAAGCCCGAGGAACCCAAGCCAGTGGCCAAGCCTGCTGCTGTGGGCGACGCCAAGAAGGGCACCCTGCACAAGCCGGCAGTGGGCACTGGCGTGGCGCGCGCAGGCGCTCCCGCCGCTGCCGGAGCAGGCGCAGGTACGCCTGGCGCTGGCAAGGAAGTGAAGTCGGCCAAGCTGTCCTCCAGCTGGGCCAACGACACCGCCAAGAAGAAAGAAATCAAGACCCGTGGCGACAGCAGCGGCGGTGTCGGTCGCAACAACTGGCGTGGTGGTCCGCGTGGCCGCCGTGGCGACAACCGCGACCACCGTGATGATCACCAGCAGGCCGCACCGGTCGAGGCGCGCATCATCGAAGTGCATGTGCCCGAGACCATTACCGTGGCCGAACTGGCGCACAAGATGTCGATCAAGGCCAACGAGGTCATCAAGGCGCTGATGAAGATGGGCCAGATGGTCACCATCAACCAGCCGCTGGACCAGGACACGGCCATGATCGTGGTGGAAGAGCTGGGCCACAAGGCCGTGGTGGCTGCGCTGGACGATCCAGAAGCCTTCACCGACGAAGATGCAGGCCAGCAAACCGCAGAACTGCTGCCGCGCGCTCCGGTCGTGACCGTGATGGGTCACGTGGACCACGGCAAGACCTCGCTGCTGGACTACATCCGCCGCGCCAAAGTGGCAGCGGGCGAAGCCGGTGGCATTACCCAGCACATTGGTGCCTACCACGTGGAAACGCCACGCGGCATGGTGTCGTTCCTCGACACCCCGGGTCACGAGGCCTTCACGGCCATGCGTGCCCGTGGTGCTCAGGCCACGGACATCGTGATTCTGGTGGTGGCAGCCGACGACGGCGTCATGCCCCAGACCAAGGAAGCCATCAAGCACGCCAAGGCAGCTGGTGTTCCGATCGTGGTGGCCATTACAAAGGCCGACAAGCCCGATGCCAACTTCGAACGCGTCAAGCAGGAGCTGGTCGTGGAGCAGGTCGTGCCCGAAGAGTACGGCGGTGATTCGCCATTCGTACCGGTGTCTTCCAAGACCGGCATGGGCATTGACACTCTGCTGGAGCAAGTACTCCTGCAAGCTGAAGTGCTGGAGCTTCGCGCTCCGGTGGAATCACTGGCCAAGGGCCTTGTGATTGAAGCCCAGCTCGACAAGGGCCGCGGCCCGGTCGCGACGGTGCTGGTTCAATCGGGTACCCTGAAGGTCGGCGACATCGTGCTGGCAGGCCAGACCTATGGCCGCGTGCGTGCCATGCTGGATGAAAACGGCAAGGCTGCCAAGACGGCAGGCCCATCGATCCCTGTCGAAATCCAAGGTCTGACGGAAGTGCCACAGGCCGGTGACGAGTTCATGGTGCTGACGGACGAACGCCGTGCCCGCGAAATCGCGACGTACCGTGCTGGCAAGTTCCGCAACACCAAGCTGGCCAAGCAGCAGGCTGCCAAGCTGGAAAACATGTTCGCTGACATGACGGCGGGCGAGGTCAAGACCCTGCCCATCATCGTCAAGGCCGACGTGCAAGGCTCGCAAGAAGCGCTGGCTCAGTCGCTGCTCAAGCTCTCGACCGACGAGGTCAAGGTGCAACTGGTGTATGCCGCTGTGGGCGCCATCAGCGAGTCCGACATCAACCTGGCGATTGCCTCCAAGGCCATCGTGATCGGCTTCAATGTGCGCGCCGATGCCGGTGCCCGCAAACTCGCCGAAGGCAATGGTGTGGACCTGCACTACTACAGCATCATCTATGACGCCGTGGACGAGCTCAAGGTCGCAATGTCCGGCATGCTGGCCCCCGAGCAGCGCGAGGAAATCATCGGCACGGCCGAGATCCGCACCGTGTTTGTTGCTACCAAGATCGGTACTGTGGCGGGTTCGTACGTCACGTCCGGCATGGTCCATCGCAACGCCAAGTTCCGCCTGTTGCGCGACAACGTGGTGGTCTACACCGGCGAAGTCGACTCGATCAAGCGCCTCAAGGACGATGTCAAGGATGTCAAGGAAGGCTTTGAGTGCGGTATCAAGCTCAAGAACTACAACGACATCAAGGAAGGCGATCAACTCGAGTTCTTTGACATCAAGGAAATCGCCCGGACGCTGTAAAGCCACGGTGACGACGATATGGCTGCGAAGAAATCTTCCACCCCCAACCGCGCCTTCAAGGTGGCCGACCAGATCCAGCGTGATCTGACGGAGCTGATCGCGCGCGAGTTGAAAGACCCGCGCGTGGGCATGGTGACGCTGCAGGGCGTGGAGGTGACTCCCGACTATGCCCATGCCAAGGTGTTCTTCAGCCTGTTGACGGGCGACCCTGTGGAAACCCAGGCGGCGCTCAACCAGGCGGCTGGATTCCTGCGCAACGGCTTGTTCAAGCGCCTGCACATCCACACCGTGCCCACGCTGCACTTCGTGTTCGACCGCACCTCCGAGCGTGCAGCCGACATGAACGCCTTGATCGCCAAGGCGGTGTCTTCGCGCGCCAAAGAGGATTAGTCCATGCACGCGCCACGCACCAGGGTGCAGCGGCGCCCTGTGCATGGGGTGTTGCTGCTCGACAAACCGCTCGGCCTTTCGAGCAATGACGCCTTGCAAAAGGCGAAATGGCTGCTGCGCGCCGAGAAAGCGGGCCATACGGGCACGCTGGATCCGCTCGCCACGGGCGTGTTGCCTCTGTGTTTCGGCGCCGCCACCAAGTTCAGCCAGCTGCAGCTGGATGCCGCCAAGACCTACGAGGCGATTGCGCTGCTCGGCGCCACCACGACCACCGGCGATGCCGAGGGGGACGTGGTGCAACGCTGCGATGTAGATGCTGCCCAACTCACGCCAGAGCGCCTGGCGGCTGTGCAGCAACAGTTCACGGGTCCCATCCGCCAGGTGCCGCCGATGCACAGCGCGCTCAAGAAGGACGGCAAGGCGCTGTACGAATATGCACGCGCCGGTGTCACGGTGGAGCGCGAAGCACGGGACGTGATCATTCATGCCCTCAAGCTGACGCTGGTGCATACGGATCAAGCGCAGCCAGCTATTAAAATGATAGTGACCTGCAGCAAAGGCACCTACATCCGTACGTTGGGTGAAGACATTGGTGCGGCATTGGGCTGCGGGGCTCACCTGACCTTCTTGCGCCGCATCGACACTGGGGGCATTGGTGTGGAGCGCTGTGTCACGCTGGCCCAGCTGGAGGCCATGCCCGAGGCAGAACGCCTGGCCAGTCTGGAAGCGCCCGAGTCACTGCTGACACAACACATGCGTGTCACGCTGGACGGTGAGAATGCAGCCCGATTCCTGTCGGGCGTGCGTCGCCGTGGCAACTGGCCCGATGCCAGTGCCGTGGCGGTGTTTGGCGAGAATCCCCCGGCGCTGCTGGGGGTGGGCCACATCGTGGGCGGGGAGCTGGTGCCGGACAGGCTCCTGAGTCCGCTGGAAATTCAACAAATTTTGGAAAGCACGCCGCATTCCGCGTCCATGGCGCACAGCGGCATATTGGAAAAACTATGACTAAACAAATCCGCAATATCGCCATCATTGCCCACGTTGACCATGGCAAAACCACCATGGTGGACCAGCTGCTGCGCCAGTCCGGCACCTTCGCCGACCATGAAAAGGTCGTCGATACCGTGATGGACAACAACGCGATCGAAAAGGAACGCGGCATCACCATCCTGGCCAAGAACTGCGCCGTGAGCTGGAAGGGCACGCACATCAACATCGTGGACACCCCCGGCCACGCGGACTTCGGCGGTGAAGTGGAGCGTGCGCTGTCTATGGTGGACAGCGTGGTGCTGCTGATCGACGCGCAAGAAGGCCCCATGCCCCAGACGCGTTTCGTGACCAAGAAGGCCCTGGCGCTGGGCCTGCGCCCCATCCTGGTGGTGAACAAGGTGGACAAGCCCGGTGCCAACCCCGACAAGGTGGTGAACGCCGCGTTCGACCTGTTCGACAAGCTCGGTGCCACCGACGAACAACTCGACTTCCCCGTGGTGTACGCCTCGGGCATCAACGGCTGGTCGTCGCTGGAAGAAGGCGCACCTGGTGAGCAGTGGGGCCCCGACATGTCGGCCCTGTTCGACACTATCCTCTCGCACGTTCCCCCCAACACGGGCGATGCCAACGCGCCGCTGCAGTTGCAGATCTCTGCGCTGGACTTCTCCAGCTTCGTGGGCCGCATCGGCGTGGGCCGCATCAGCCAGGGCACTTTGAAGCCCATGCAGGACGTGGTCGTCATGGAAGGCCCTGATGGCAAGGCCGTGAAGGGCCGTGTGAACCAGGTGCTGACATTCCAGGGCCTGGATCGCATGCAGACCCCCTTGGCTGGCCCCGGCGACATCGTTCTGATCAACGGCATCGAAGACATCGGTATCGGCGTGACTGTGACCGACCCCGCCAACCCCGCGCCGCTGCCCATGCTGAAGGTGGACGAGCCCACGCTGACCATGAACTTCTGCGTGAACACCAGCCCGCTGGCCGGCCGCGAAGGCAAGTTCGTGACCAGCCGCCAGATCTGGGACCGCCTGCAAAAGGAACTGCAGCACAACGTGGCCCTGCGCGTGAACGAAACCGACGAAGAAGGCATCTTCGAAGTGATGGGCCGTGGTGAACTGCACCTGACCATCCTGCTGGAAAACATGCGCCGCGAAGGTTACGAGCTGGCCGTTTCCAAGCCCCGCGTGGTGTTCAAGGACATCGACGGCGTCAAGCACGAGCCTATCGAACTGGTGACGGCCGACATCGAAGAAGGCCACCAGGGCGGCGTGATGCAGGCCCTGGGCGAGCGCAAGGGCGAGCTGGTGAACATGGAGTCCGACGGCCGTGGCCGCGTTCGCCTGGAGTACCGCATTCCGGCCCGTGGCCTGATCGGTTTCACCAACGAATTCCTGAACCTGACGCGCGGCTCCGGCCTCATCAGCAACATCTTCGACAGCTATGAACCGCACAAGGGTGACATCGGCGGCCGCAAGAACGGCGTGCTGATCTCCATGGACGACGGTGAAATCTTCACCTACGCCCTGGGCAAGCTGGACGACCGTGGCCGCATGTTCGTGAAGGCCAACGACCCCGTGTACGAAGGCATGATCGTCGGCATCCACAGCCGCGACAACGACCTGGTGGTGAATGCCACGCGCACCAAGCAGCTGACCAACTTCCGTGTTTCTGGCAAGGAAGACGCGATCAAGATCACGCCCCCGATCGACCTCACGCTCGAATATGGCGTGGAATTCATCGAGGACGACGAGCTGGTCGAAATCACGCCCAAGTCCGTGCGCCTGCGCAAGCGCCACCTGACCGAAAACGAGCGCAAGCGCGCCTCCCGGTCCTGATCGGCGGAGCGTTCAGAGTAACGCTCAGAGCACGTTCAAAAAGGGGCCACTGCGACGCAGTGGCCTTTTTGCCGTCTGAATCCTGGAGCCTCTGTTGAAGTTGACACATTCCCGTGCTGTGGTGGTGATGGTGGCGGTGACCCTGATGTGGTCCATCGCCGGCGTAGTCACGCGCCACCTGGAACATGCTGCGAGCTTTGAGGTGACCTTCTGGCGCAGCTTTTTCACGCTGCTGTCGCTGCTGGTCATCCTGCCCGCGCTGCAGGGCAGGGCGGTGTTTGCCTCCATGCGCCACAGTGGCCGTGCGTTGTGGATCTCTGGCGTGTGCTGGAGCGTGATGTTCACGGCGTTCATGGTGGCCTTGGTGCTGATGCCGGTGGCCAATGTGCTGGTCACGATGGCAGTGGGGCCACTGCTCACCGCGCTGTTTGCCAGGGTGTTCATTGGCCACCACATCGCCCCGCGCACCTGGGCTGCGATTGCCGTGGCGGGACTGGGCATTGCGTGGATGTATGGTTCGCAAATGGCGGGCCTCCCTCTGGCGGGCACGCTGGTGGCGCTGTGTGTGCCGGTGGCCGCCGCCATCAACTGGACGGTGGTACAACATTCGCAGCGCCATGGTCATGCGGTGGACCTCGTGCCTGCGGTGCTGGTCGGCGCAGTGATTTCGGTGGTGGCCACACTGCCGCTGGCGCTGCCTTTTCAGGCGTCGGCCCACGACCTGGGCCTGCTGGGGTTGCTGGGCGTGGTGCAATTGGCCATCCCTTGTGTGCTGGCTGTGCGCTGCGGGCGCGTGCTCAAGGCGCCCGAGATGGCGCTGCTAGGTCTGCTTGAAGTGATCTTTGGCATCTTGCTGGCATGGCTGGGCGCGGGCGAAAAGCCCGGCACGGCGGTGCTGACTGGGGGCGCACTGGTGATCGGTGCGCTGGTTTTCAATGAACTGTTGGGTTGGAAGGAACAAAAATGACGGAGACGGTTGTGTCTGAAGTGTTGAGCGAAGTGCGTGGCCAGGTGGGCTTCATTACCCTGAACCGCCCGCGTGCGCTCAATGCCTTGTCGCTGGGTATGGTGCGTGACCTGATGGGCATCCTGCTGGCATGGCAGAACGATGCGCGGGTGCTGGCCGTGGCCATTCGTGGCAGCAACAAGGAAGGCCCGTTTGGTGCCTTTTGCGCAGGTGGCGACATCCGCTTTCTGCACCAGGCGGGCAGCCAGGGCAACCCGCTGATCGAAGATTTCTTCACCGAGGAATACGCGCTCAACCACCTCATCCACAACTACGCCAAGCCCTACATCGCCTTCATGGATGGCATCGTGATGGGGGGCGGCATGGGCATCAGCCAGGGCGCCGCCCTGCGCGTGGTGACCGAGCGCACCAAGATGGCCATGCCCGAGACGGCGATTGGCCTGTTCCCGGACGTGGGCGGGGGTTACTTCTTGAGCCGCTGCCCGGGCCGCGTGGGCGAGTGGCTGGCCCTGACGGGTGACACCATCGGCGCGGGAGATGCCATTGCCTACCAGCTGGCCGATGGCTGTCTGCCCTCAGACCGGCAGGCAGCGGTGTGGGATGCGCTGGCTACCCAAAGCTTTGCAGATGGCGCGGCCATCAAGGCCTATGTTGCTTCTCAATTTGTAGCATCTCAGGCAAGCGGTACTAGCGCTCTGGCCGATATTGACCAATATTTTGCGCTGCCAACCGTCGGCGAGATCGTACGGGCACTCGAGGCCGCCGACAGCGACTGGGCACGCACCACGGCCGCCACGCTGCGCAAGCGTTCGCCACTGATGCTGCATGTGGTGCTGGAGCAGATTCGCCGCGCCCGTGCGATGGGCCTGGCCGACGACCTGCGCATGGAGCGCGATATGGTGCGCCACTGCTTTTTCCTGCGCCCAGGACAGAGTGAGACCGTGGAAGGCATCCGTGCCCTGGCCGTGGACAAGGACCATGCGCCTCAGTGGAATCCGGACCGCATTGAAGATGTGACGCCGGAGATGGTGGCACCGTTCTTTGCCAGCCCCTGGCCCGCACACGCCCATCCGCTGGCCCATTTGTCCTGACCGGCGAAGGTCGTAGTTGTCGGGCACGCCGGTACGACGGCCCCCTGATGGCGCGTCAGGGGTTCAGCTGCTGGTACACCGCTGTGGCCAGGCTCAACAACTCGGGGCGTGACAACTGCCCGCTCAGAGCGTAACCAAAGCCTGCATCCGTCCAGTAAAAGCCCGGCACCGGGCCTTCGTGGGTGAACTGGAACGCGGTGGTGGGCGCTGCCGCAATTGCTTCCACGCGCGCCCTGGTGTCTTCGCCCCTGTTGTCGCTGGCGGGGCGGGGCATGGTGGGCGCTAGAGCACCCAGGTACAGCGTGATCCGCTGGCCTGCACTGTTCTGGTACATGAACTGCGCGCGCACGCCGGAATCGCCGGGCAACAACCGGCCTCCCACCAGTTCATAGCCCTGGGCGCTCAGCACAGGGACTTTCAGCGGTCGGTCCAGCCGTTTGGACAGCCATTGCACCAGGTGGTCTTGCTGGGCAGCCGTGACCTCTACGGGGTGACGCACTTCGGGTTGGTACACCGCATGGGCCACCGAGGCCTGCTGTGCGAAGCGCTGTGCGGGTTCGGCTACCACCAGCGCGGCTCCTTGGCCAGTCGCCAGCGTTTTGCCGGGTAGCCCTGCGGGCCACTGGCTGCGGCCCGTCCAACCCAGCACAAAAGCCAGCAGGACCGATGCAGCCATGCCACCCCAACGCCACCACTGCGCCTGTTGCTCCCGGCGGTCTGTGGCGCGCAATGCTGCGGCCAGCAAGGCATCGGGAACGGGG